>WGBK01000063.1 GCA_015494335.1 Gammaproteobacteria bacterium
TCCGGCCGCGGACAAGGACGAGAAGGAAGCCATCATCCGCGGGCTGACCGAGCCGACCGGCGCGGAACTGGTGCAGCGCATCGGCCATGTGTTGGTGCTGTTCCGCAAGAATCCGAAAAGCAAGCGTTTCCTCAAGCAACTCAAGGGCTGAGACAATAGGCCCTTGTTGATCCAGACAAGCCTTTGATTCGGGCTACCCGTGGTCGTGCGTGGAAATGTCTGCGGCACGACTGCATCGATGCAGGAGGTAGAACTACGCGGGAGCAGTTGCCGATGGATACCGCAGTCAAGCCTACAGGGAAGTATATACCAATGTCATCAACCTAAAACCGTGCCTTCATGGGGGATGATGGTGCAAGATATTGATTTGTAAGCCACATCCTTTTGGCTTACCCTCTCATGTTCAATTACATTCCCAATCGCAACATGCGAACGGTATCAGCTATGACTTTCGTATAATGCCCATCCACTCCATGTCGCAGATATCCGCCAAAGTATCCTGCTATCCCTTTTTTCCAGAAAGCATCAGTCTCCGCGTCCTGATCCAAAACACCTTCCACTCCATCGGGATTCTCAAGCATTAGAACCCTGGCCATGACCTGTTGAGCGTTGGGATAATCATCAAATTGCTCTGTATCTGCAAATGACCTAATTCCAAAAGTTGCAGTAATGGCCAATGCATCTGTTTTACCCAATGCGATGTTATCTGCAACATCTTTCTCAAAGCAGTATATATAAACACCTATCAGTCTAAGCAATTCCTTTCCAAAGATAGGGTCTGTAAAATATTTCTCACTTCCAAGCACCTGTGCGATTTCTAAATGTCGGATGAAAGTCTCAACCTCCCGGAGTGACAGTTTATTTTCCCCTATGAACACCTCAAGGAAATCAAACAATCCTTTCTCTGAAAGATCACTGGACTGAAGATATGCGCTTTTTTCTATCAGCTGTTCCGCATATGCAATCGGCGCCAATGTGTAGTTAAATCGATCTGGAGAAAAGTCAGCTGGCAATTGCAGCGAATACTTGACGAATTTGTCCAGGTATTTTTGCGCTTCGACACCTGTACCATAACAATGGTTGATGGATTCCTTGAGCTGTTTGAGATTGGACACCAACACAAACTGAACATCAGGCACATCAAACACATGCTTGATACTCTCCAACATGGCAATGGCGAAGTCCGGCTTGCAGCGATCCAGCTCATCGATGAACAGGATCAGCGGCTTTTCTTCTGCTATCTGCCCCAGAGCTTTCTGTAGGGTTTTCAGCACTGTTTCTATTTCCTTATGATCCTTGATACTCTGCTCTATGGCGGCATCAATGCTGTCTTCGGCTGCTTTCTGAAGCATATCCTCGAATTCATCCGGAATATCATCCGCGTTTTTCTTCAGCAACCAGGCTATACCGGCCTTACCAAGCGTTTTCAAGCCGTAGCGAAGCGCTGGTATCGCTTTTTCTCTGAATGTTTTTTCTGTTTCTTCATCCTCGATCAAATTGGCGATGGCGGCCACAAGGGTCATTAAAGGTTCATTGGCGTGATCTGCCTTGAAAGCATCCACATAAGCAACATGCACCTCCGGGTGGGTTTCTTTCAGCAGATTGATCAGCTTGTAGCAAAACTCTGTTTTCCCTGTGCCCCAATGACCATCTAACACCATGGGTGATACATCAATATCGGAAGTGAGCAACCGGATCAGCCTTTCTGCTATGGGTTTTCTCTGAAACTCGTCACGCTCATCGAATGTGATCGAATCCGGCGCCCTTGTTTGGACATTCATCATTTGTTCCTTATCCAAAATTCCCGTTGACGCCAACCCTCGGGAAATCCCATAGCAGAGGTGTCGATCCAATGCTTGTCAATCAAGGTGGCTAGTCGCTTTCGGAAGTGGTGCTCTGGACAAATACAGTCCAGAAACCAGGCCAGTACAGCCAAAGTGTTATAGATCTTGCGCGGTGCCTGGTTGGGATCTGGCCCATGATCAATTACGCCGGCCAGTTCTGTCGGCTTGCTGCGCGGTAGTTTCATGGTAACGGTGACTCGGCGGTTCCATAGACGACCATGATGCGCGCAAATGTTTCGGATTACGGTGAGATGATGCAGGAAGGAGCAGAGCACTTCTTCATCCAGCCCATAGGGCCTGGCGATTCGGGATTTGAGAGCTTTCGACTTGAGGTTGGAAAGCCAGTGGGAAAACTGGCCGAGCGTCATAATATCTACAGCTGCCCAGATCGGTGGCAAATCGGGTTCACCGTATTTCTTCTTGTAATGCTTGATATGGGTTTCCTTGCTGCGGTCGTATTCGCTGGACAACTCAGCAAGGCAACGCCCGAACTGGCGCTGACTAAGAAACAGTTCCGAGTCCAGGTAGGCATGAGCCCCCCGGCCCTGTGTCAATGCATCCACCCACTGATTGCGTACCGATACTTCGATGCGCTCGATGGCATCGGTAACCAACAACCGCAATTCCCGGTCGAAGACATAGAGATTGAGGACATCATTGAAGGTGGTTCCTTCGCGAAAGCGGTGTTCACCATCGGGAAGATTGGTTTCCTCGAAAGGGATCCAGTAACCACGTAGGCGGTAATAGCCAATATGGTTGAGGAAGTGGATCGCATCCTCAGTTACCTTCATGCCTCGGCAGGCAAGCAGCTCGATCTGTTTGGGCACAGTGGTAGGCGGCTTGGGGTAACTCATTGGTTCGCCGCTACAAAAAAGTAACCCGCCGGTTTGAGGATACTCCGAAGAGCATAGCCTTGGCGGGTGTTGTTGCGTAAAACATAGCACAATCTATCCATGGATGTATATACATTTTGTGCGCACAGGCGAGTTGTACGCTGATTCACGACACCACCGCTTTCAGTAATTCGGCGATTCGCTTTCACCTATTCAGGTCCGCATCGATCTGTTCTAGGGAACCTGATTGAATCCGTAAGCACGCATCTTGCGCATTTCCAGCCCCGCTACTTGTAGTGGACCGCGGTAATCTCGTATTCCTTGGTGCCGCCCGGTGCCTCGAAGGCGATCTCCTCGCCCTCTTCCTTGCCGATCAGGGCCCGCGCTATCGGTGAGCTGACCGCGATGCGGTTCTCGTTGATGTCGGCCTCGACATCGCCGACGATCTGGTAGCTGACTTCCTGCTCGCTCTCGAGATCGAACAGGTCAACAGTACAGCCGAACACCACGCGGCCGGTCTGCGGCAGCTTGGTCACATCGATGATCTGGGCATTGGACAGCACCGATTCCAGCTCCTTGATGCGGCCCTCGATGAAACCCTGCTGCTCGCGCGCAGCGTGATACTCGGCATTTTCCTTCAGGTCGCCGTGTTCGCGCGCCGTGGCGATGGCGTCGATGACCGCCGGGCGCTTGACCGTCTTCAACTCCTTCAGTTCTTCCTTCAGCCGTTCGGCTCCTGCGGAGGTCAGGGGGATCTGGCTCATGTTGGTTTCCTCTTGCTGTACCCGGTGATCAGACCTGTTCGTGCAGGTCCTGCAAACGATAGACCTGTTCGATATCTCGATGATCCAATGCCATTGCGGTGGCGAAGCCACCGGCCAGGGTGGTGGTATAGGGAATGCCGTGCATCAGCGCCTCGCGGCGGATCTCGTAGGAGTCGGCAATCGCGGCACGCCCCTCGGTAGTATTGACGATCAGGCTGATCTCGTCGTTCTTGATCATGTCCACGATATGGGGACGCCCTTCCTTCACCTTGTTGACCTGCTCGCATTCGATGCCGGCCTCGCGGATCACCCGCGCCGTACCACCGGTGGCCACCACCGAGAAGCCCCGCTGGACCAGCTGCTGTGCCAGTTCGGCTACGCGCCGCTTGTCAGGATCGCGCACGCTGATGAACACCTTGCCGCCCTCGGGCAGGCGGGTGCCCGACGCCAGCAGACCCTTGGCAAAGGCTTCGGCAAAACTCTTGCCGATGCCCATGACTTCACCGGTGGACTTCATCTCCGGACCGAGGATCGGGTCCACGCCCTGAAACTTGGCGAAGGGGAACACCGATTCCTTGACCGAGATGAACTTCGGACGCACCGGCTCGACGCAACCGAGGTCGGGCAGCTTCTGACCCGCCATGCAGCGCGCGGCCACCTTGGCCAGCGCCACGCCGGTGGCCTTGGAAACGAAGGGTACGGTACGCGAGGCGCGGGGATTGACCTCGAGGATATAGACCTCGTTGTCCTTGATCGCAAACTGGGTGTTCATCAGGCCGACCACGCCGAGCTTGCGCGCCATCGCCTCGACCTGACGGCCCAGTTCCTGCTGGATCTCGGCCGACAGAGTATAGGGCGGCAGCGAGCAGGCCGAATCGCCGGAATGCACACCGGCCTGCTCGATATGCTCCATCAGGCCGCCGATGAACACATTCTCGCCGTCACAGACCGCATCGACATCCACTTCCACAGCATCGTCGAGGAAGCGGTCGAGCAGCACAGGAGAGTCCTTCGTCACCTTGACCGCCTCGGTCATGTAGCGCAGCAGGTCTTCCTGATCGTAGACGATCTCCATCGCCCGGCCGCCAAGCACATAGCTCGGCCGTACCACCAGCGGGAAGCCGACCTCCTCGGCCAGCGCCGCCGAGGATTCGACATCGAAGGCGATGCGGTTCGGCGGCTGGCGCAGACCCAGTTCCTCGATCATCTGCTGGAAGCGCTCGCGGTCTTCGGCCAGGTCGATGGAATCCGGCGTGGTGCCGATGATCGGCACGCCGGCGGCCTCGAGCTTGCGCGCCAGGTTGAGCGGGGTCTGGCCGCCGAACTGCACGATCACGCCCTTCGGCTGCTCGATGTGGATGATCTCGAGCACATCCTCGAGGGTCAGCGGCTCGAAATAGAGGCGGTCCGAGGTGTCGTAGTCGGTGGACACGGTCTCGGGGTTGCAGTTGACCATGATGGTCTCGTAACCGTCCTCGCGCATGGCCAGGGCGGCGTGCACACAGCAGTAATCGAACTCGATACCCTGGCCGATGCGGTTGGGACCGCCACCGAGCACGACGATCTTGTCGCGGTCCGTGACCTCGGCCTCGCACTCTTCCTCGTAGCTGGAATAGAGATAGGCGGTGCTGGAGGCGAACTCGGCGGCGCAGGTATCGACCCGCTTGTACACCGGGCGCACGCCCAGCTCGCGGCGACGCGCGGCCAGCTCCTCCTCGCTGCAGCCGAGCAGGGTCGCAAGGCGACGGTCGGAAAAGCCCTTGCGCTTGAGCCGGAACAGTTCGTCGGCCTCGAGGCTGGACAAGTCACGCGATTTCAGCGATTCCTCGGTACGCACCAGATCCTCGATCTGCACCAGGAACCAGGGGTCGATGGCCGACTGTTCGTGGATCTGTTCGAGCGAGAAACCGCTGCGGAAGGCATCGGCCACATACCAGATGCGTTTTGCCCCGGGCAGGCGCAGCTCGGTACGGTAGATCTCTTCCTTCTGTTCGTCGCCGAGGCCCTCGTGATCGACTACCTCGTCGAGCCCGTCGACGCCGGTCTCCAGACCGCGCAGGGCCTTCTGGAAGGACTCCTGGAAGCTGCGCCCGATGGCCATGACTTCGCCCACCGATTTCATCTGAGTGCCTAGGCGGTCGTCGGCCTGGGGGAATTTCTCGAAGGTGAAGCGCGGAATCTTGGTCACGACATAGTCGATGGACGGCTCGAAGGAAGCCGGGGTGGCGCCGCCGGTGATGTCGTTGCGCAGCTCGTCGAGGGTGTAACCCACGGCCAGCTTGGCCGCGACCTTGGCAATCGGGAACCCGGTAGCCTTGGAAGCCAGGGCCGAGGAACGCGATACCCGCGGATTCATCTCGATGATGATCATCTCGCCGTTTTCGGGATTGATCGCGAACTGCACGTTGGAGCCGCCGGTCTCGACGCCGATCTTGCGCAGCACCGCCAGCGAGGCATCGCGCATGATCTGGTACTCCTTGTCGGTCAGGGTCTGTGCCGGGGCCACGGTGATCGAGTCACCGGTGTGCACGCCCATCGGATCGAGGTTCTCGATCGAGCAGATGATGATGCAGTTGTCCTTGCGGTCGCGCACCACCTCCATCTCGTATTCCTTCCAGCCGAGCACGGATTTCTCCAGCAGCACCTCGGTGGTGGGCGAGAGATCCAGGCCGCGCTTGATGATGTCCTCGAATTCCTCGCGGTTGTAGGCGATGCCGCCGCCGCTGCCGCCCATGGTGAAAGACGGACGAATAATCACCGGGAAGCCGATCTGCGCCTGTCCCTGCCAGGCTTCCTCGAGGCTGTGGGCGATGAAGGATTGCGGCGTGGCCAGGCCGATCTCGGCCATGGCCTTGCGGAACTGGTCACGATCCTCGGCCATGTCGATGGCCTCGCGGCTGGCGCCGATCATCTCCACGCCGTACTTCTCCAGCACGCCCTCGCGCACCAGGTCGAGGGCGCAGTTGAGGGCGGTCTGACCGCCCATGGTCGGCAGCAGGGCATCGGGCCTTTCCTTTTCGATGATCTTTTCCACCGCGGTCCAGTGCACCGGCTCGATGTACACCGAATCGGCGGTGTCCGGATCGGTCATGATCGTGGCCGGGTTGGAGTTGATGAGGATGACGCGGTAGCCCTCCTCCTTCAGCGCCTTGCAGGCCTGGGCGCCGGAATAGTCGAATTCGCAGGCCTGGCCGATGACGATCGGGCCGGCGCCGATGATGAGTATGGATTTCAGGTCGTCTCTGCGCGGCATCAGGCGTCTCCTCCGGCGCGGTAATTCTCGATCAGCTCGAAGAAGTGGTCGAACAGGGGCGCCACATCGTGGGGGCCGGGACTGGCTTCGGGATGGCCCTGGAAGCTGAAGGCCGGCCGGTCCTTGCGTTCCACGCCCTGCAGCGAGCCGTCGAACAGGGAACGATGGGTGGCGCGCAGGCAAGCGGGCAGCGTGGCGTCATCGACCGCGAAGCCGTGGTTCTGACTGGTGATCATAACCACGCCGGAATCGAGATCCTGCACCGGGTGATTGGCGCCGTGATGACCGAACTTCATCTTTACCGTTTTCGCGCCGCTGGCCAGGGACAACAACTGATGCCCGAGACAGATGCCGAAGACCGGCACGCCCGCGTCGAGGATGCTCTGGATCGCCTCGATGGCATAGTCGCAGGGCTCCGGGTCGCCGGGGCCATTGGACAGGAACACGCCGTCCGGGTCCATCGCCAGCACGTCCTCGGCCGGGGTCTGCGCCGGCACCACGGTGACGCTGGCGCCGCGCTCGGCAAGCATGCAGAGGATATTCTTCTTGATGCCGTAGTCGTAGGCCACCACCTTCCAGCGCTTGCCCGTCGCTTCGACATAGCCCTCGCCGAGCCGCCACTCACCCAGGTTCCAGTGGTAACGCTCGGCGGTGCTGACTTCCTTCGCCAGATCCATGCCGGCCAGGCCGGGGAACTCGCGCGCTGCGGCCAGGGCCCGTTCCGGATCGGGGTCGTCCCCGGCAAGTATGCAGCCGGCCTGGGCGCCCTTCTCCCGTAGCAGCCGGGTCAGGCGACGGGTATCGATGTCAGCGATGGCCACCACGCCGCGCTCCCGGAGATAGTCGGACAGGGATTGCTCGCTGCGCCAACTGCTGGCCAGCAGCGGCAGATCGCGCACGATCAATCCGGCGGCGTGGATCTGCCGGGCCTCCTCGTCCTCGTGGTTGACACCGGTATTGCCGATGTGGGGATAGGTCAGGGTCACCAGCTGGCGGGCATAGGATGGATCGGTAAGGATTTCCTGGTAGCCGGTCATCGAGGTGTTGAAGACCACCTCCCCCTGGCTCAGTCCGTCGGCTCCTATGGCGACCCCCCGGAAGACGCTTCCGTCCTCGAGGGCAAGTATGGCGGGTGTTGTCACGAGAACTCCGGTTTTAGCAAGGCCAAGTCAAAAAAATGCGCGCACACGAAAATGGGAGGAGCCGGCGGCTCTTCCCATCTGCAAGGGTATTGCGTGAGACAACGCCGTGAAAACGGCATTTTCCTGAGGGCGCATTGTATGTCAGAGGATGCCGTCAAGTCCACGCCATCGGCCGTTTATTTGCTATGGCGAAACCGGGGAACCTCAAGGATCTGCCTCGATGCGCAGGATCTGCCCCTGCCCCCAGTCCAGCAGGTAGAGCTCGCCCTGCAGGTCCTCGGAGAGAGAACTGACGACCCGTCCGCTCTCGCTCATCAGTCGGAGCGTATCCGTGGGGACAGCCGCATAGGGGTCGAGACTCCACAGCCGGCCTGAACCGTAATCAGCAAAGAAGTAACGCCCGCGCAGGCCCGCAAGGGCGGAATCTCTTCCACGATAGACATAGCCGCCGACCACGGCGATGCCTTCGCTGCGCGGGTATTCGTGGATCGGCGGGGTATTGGTCACGCCGGCACAGTAGTCGCCGTAACCGGCACTGTTGTTGTCGCGGGTTCCCTCGAAACAGGGCCAGCCGTATTGCTGTCCCGCCTCGATGCGGTCGATCTCCTCCAGAGCGCCCTGCCCGACATCGCCGGCGAAAAGCTCACCGCTTTCGCGATCGAAGCTCCAGCGCCAGGGATTGCGCAACCCATAGGCGTAGATCTCGTCGCGCACCGCGCTGTCCGTGACAAAGGGGTTGTCGGAAGGTACGACATAGCCAGCGCCTGTGCCGGAAACGTCCAGCCGCAACATCGAGCCCAGCAGGGTCCCCGTGTTCTGCGCATTGCGGTAGGTGTCGTTGCCGCCCCCTCCGTCGCCCAGGCCGACATAGAGGTAACCGTCCGGGCCAAAGGCGATATGACCGCCGTTGTGGTTGCCCGCCGGCTGGTCGACCTCGAGTATGATCTGCTGGCTCGCGGGATCGAGTGCATCGCCCTCGGCATTGGCCCGGTAGCGGGCGACCACGCTTTGCAGGCTGCCGGAATCGCGGGTCCAGGACAGGTAGACACGACGGTTTTGCTCGAAGTCGGGATCGAAGGCCATGCCCAGCAGCCCAAGTTCGCCCGAAGCCACCAGATCTCCGGTCAGATCGATGAAGACGCTGGCGCTGCTGTCGCCGTTGCGAAAGGTCTTGACCCGACCGCCCTGCTCGACGACATACCAGCGCCCGGCATCGCCCGGTGCCTGCAGCAACAGCACGGGACGCTCCAGGGCAATGGTATCGAACACGCGCGTGAGCCGAATATCGACCGGTTCCGGAGGAGGCGATCCCTTGTCGTCATCACTGGATGAATTGCCGCAAGCGCTGAACAACAGTAGCGTCAGCAGCCACAGATGCTGTTTCCATTTCCTCATCTCCCTCTCCTCCTCCGCGCGGATTATTCCCAATGGCTTATTGGCAACGACAGCGGCAGGCTCTAGACTTCAGTCTTCCCAGACTTCGTCACCGATCATGACCGAAAAAGAATTTGTTGATATTGCCCTGCCCGTCGGACTGACCTTCACCATCGGCTACATGGTGTTCATCATGTACAAGCTGGGCAAGGATTCCAAGGCCGGCAAGTTCGGCATGGCCATCATCTTCCTCGCCCTCGGACTGGGCATCTTCGGCTTCATCCTCAAGTTCTTCATCAAGCTCTATTTGCAGGCGGACATGCCCGAATAGAGCCGGTCCCGGGATGACCTAATCCACCGGGCAGACGGAAAACCGTCCAACCTCCACGGCCGTGACCCGTACCTTGCGCCCTGCTTCCAGTTCGT
Organism: Gammaproteobacteria bacterium; assembly: GCA_015494335.1. GTDB lineage: Bacteria > Pseudomonadota > Gammaproteobacteria > S144-22. The sequence continues at coordinate 9,637 of WGBK01000063.1, forward strand.
CCTGCGGGCAGCTGTCATCGATCTCCACGGACCAGTCGATGCCGGAATAGCGATGTCGGCCCGGCAGATCGCGACGCACCGTCTGGTCGAGACGGAATTCAAGGCCTTCCAGGTCGCTGCGCGGCCGGGAAGCCTCGCCACTGCGGTTCTGCAGGGCCTTGAAGGGCTTCCACAACAGGGCGCTGGCAACGCCGGTGGAAATGCCAAAGGCCGAGATGCCCGCCACCCAGGTCTCGGGAAGCAAGCCGAAGTTCATCAGCAGCCCCGCGGTCAGCGCGCCGATGCCGCCGAACAGGAACACGATGGTGGAAAACCCGAATACCAGCGCCTCCATCGCCAGAAGCAGAAAGCCTACGGCGATCCAGAAACCGGAGAGATGGTTGTTGATGTACTCGATCACACCGGTTTCTGCTTCTGGTTGAGGCTGTTGATGATGGTCATGGCCTCGGCCACGACATTGGACGGGCTGGTCTGGTTGTCACTGAGCAGCACCACGGAGGATTCGCGGGCAATGGCCTCGCGGGCCGCAATCGCCTGTTCGGCCAGATCCAGCTGAATCGCCTTCTGGCCCTTTTCCTCGATTGCCGCGGCACCGATGACTTCCAGTGCCTTGGCCTTGGCATCGGCCACCGCCAGGATGGCCTGGGCCTCGCCCTCGGCGCGCAGGATCTGCTCGGCCTTGTCGGCCTCCGCGGACAGCACCTTGGCGCGTTTCTCGCCTTCTGCGACATTGATCGCGGACTGGCGTTCGCCTTCGGACTCGAGAATGGTGGCGCGCTTCTCGCGTTCGGCCTTCATCTGCCGCTCCATCGCATCGAGCACGGTGCGTGGCGGCTCAATATCCTTGATCTCGTAGCGCATCACCTGCACCCCCCAGGGCGCGGCCGCCTCATTGATCTGGCTGACGATATTGATGTTGAGGGCTTCGCGTTCCTCGAAGGTCTTGTCCAGCTCGATCTTGCCGATTTCGCTGCGCATCGTGGTCTGTGCCAGCTGCGTCACCGCGTAGATGTAGTCGTCGACGCCATAGGACGCCTTGTAGGGATCGAGCACCTTGAGATAGAGAACACCATCGACCACCAGCTGGATGTTGTCGCGGGTGATCGCCGACTGGCTGGGTACATCCACCGCCTGCTCTTTCAAAGAGCGGATATAGGCCACCTTGTCGATGAAGGGCACGAGAAAGTTGAGACCGGCGATCATGGTCTTGTGGTACTTGCCGAAACGCTCGATCACATAGGCCTGGTTCTGCGGCACGAACTTGATCGACTGCTTGACCAGCACCAGCAGCAGAATGCCGAGACCGACCCAGAAATTGAACAGCAGGTCGACCAGGCTGTTGACGGGAAAATCATTCATCGGGTTTTCTTGATTCCTGGCTGCGGGAGCCTTCGATGATGCGGGGATTGGTTGCGGAATGCAACCTCAGCCGGCCCGTCTCCAAACTGGCTGCCAGCCGCGCTCAAGGAGATGGAGAGGACTTGCCGAGCAACTGCTCGCAGTGTTCGACCGCCTGCAGCATCTGCTCGGCATCGGCAAAACGCTGGTAGGTCTTCTTCTGCAGGGCCTTGCCGATGACCTGACGGATGGACTCCGGGATCTTGAGCCGGTCGAGATCCACCTCGGCCCCGCAGACCAGGCGCTTGACCGACTTCAGGTCCTCGGCAACGAAGGGCTGATACCCGGACAGCAGGTGATAGATGGTCACCGCCAGCGAGAACAGGTCGCTGCGACCGTCCAGGCGTTTGCCGGATAGCTGTTCCGGCGACATGTAGGAGGGCGTGCCGATGATCTTGCTGCCGGCGTCCGGCAGGCGGCTGCGGCTCCAGGCAGCGCCGAAGTCGGTCACGATGTAGCGCCGTGTGGCACGGTCGAACATGATGTTGGCCGGCTTGATGTCGCCATGCACGATGCCCTTGCGGTGGGCCGCGATCAGCGCCTCCAGCACGGCGCGCATCACGCGCAGGCTCTCGGCGGCTGTCAGGTAGCGCTTGCGCTTGAGTCGGGCCGACAGGGGATAACCATCTATGAAATCCATCGCGATGTAGGCACGGTCATCGATGATGTCGGCATCGTGGATCTTGACGATATTCGGATGATCGAGGCTGGATACCGTCATCGCCTCGTGCAGGAAGGTCATGATGTCGCGCTCGCCGGTACTGTCGTCCAGCTTCTGGTTCAGCAGTTTCAGCGCCACCCGCCGGTGCGTATTGAGGTCCCGGGCCTCGACCACCTCGGCGGTGGCCCCGGTCGCCTTTCGTCCGAGAATGCGATAGTGACCAAAGATCTCGCCCTCTTCCCCCGCCGCCACGGCCGTTTCAGTCGATTTACCTAGGTCCGACAGGCGCTGGGGGTGCAGTTGCGCTTCGACATGATCGACGAAATCCTGCATGCCCGGATCGAACTGTACCAGCCACTGGTAGAGATAGCGCGCCAAAAGCCAATTCTTCTCCGCCTCGATCTTCTGGCCCAGTTCGTAGGCCAGTTCGAACATGTCGTCGGAAAAGGGACAGTTCTTGAGCAGGAACACGGCCGCGGCATAATCACCGGCGGCGGTCAGTTCGCGGATTTCCTCGATGCGGCAGGAAGGCTCGGAGGAAAAAAGGTCCCGCAGCCAGTGCCTCCGTTGCCAAGCCATCAGCAACAGTCCGGAGACAAACAACGAGAAGGCGGGCCACAACAGGGGCAGCCAGATGTCGGCAAACAGCTCGAGCAGGATTTCCGCCATCAGCATCGCGAAGGCCGACAGCAGCAGGAAAGCCAGCGACGGACCACGCCGGTTGATGCGACAGATCTCCAGGCAGAGCCAGGAGAAACCGAGGGTCAACAGCAGCCACCACAGGGGCAGAATCAGCCGGGCCGAAGTATCGATGGCGGCGGCCTGAGGCCGCAATTGCTGCATCTGCTGGTGCAGCATCTGCTCCATTCCCTGAACCGGCGGCAACAGGCTTGCCCCCAGCGCCAGCAGGTACAGACCTCCGGTCAATGCGGCCTTCCCTGGAACCGGCCACCGCTTCATCGGCTCAGGGTTCGTAGTTGAGCACCGGCGCCAGCCAGCGTTCGACCCAGGCCACGCTCTGGCCCTTGCGGCGCGCGTAATCCTCGACCTGGTCGCGGTTGATCTTGCCGATGCCGAAGTAGCGGGATTCGGGATGGGCAAACAGGAACCCGGAAACCGAAGCCATCGGCAGCATGGCGAAGGAATCGGTGATCTCGATGCCGATGCGCTCATCCGGCCGGATCAAGTCCCACAGCAGGGCTTTCTCGGTGTGATCCGGGCAGGCGGGGTAACCGGGCGCCGGACGGATGCCGCGGTAACGCTCGCGGATAAGATCCTGGTTCGGCAGAGCCTCGTCGGGCGCATAGCCCCAGTCCTCGCACCGGATGCGGCGATGCAGCCACTCGGCCGCCGCTTCGGCCAGACGATCCGCCAGGGCCTTGGCCATGATCGCTCCGTAATCGTCGTGCTCCGCCTCGAAAGCCTCGACGATGGGATCCAGCCCGATCCCGGCGGTGACGGCGAAGGCGCCGATCCAGTCCTCCAGACCGGTTTCTTCCGGCGCGATGAAATCGGCCAGGCACTGGTTCGGCTTGCCCGGCGGTTTCTGGTTCTGCTGGCGCAGATGGTGCAGCGTGAGCAATTCCCTTTGGCGTGTCTCGTCCTCGAACAACACGATGTCGTCGATGCGGCTGTTGGCCGGGAAGAAGCCATACACGGCACGCGCCGTCAAACGGCCATTCTCGACAATATCCGTCAACAATCGCTGGGCATCCTCGAACAGGCTGCGCGCTTCCTTGCCGACGATCTCGTCGTCGAGGATCTTCGGATAGCTGCCCGCCAGTTCCCAGGCGTGGAAAAAGGGCGTCCAGTCGATCACCTCGACCAGTTCGGAGAGCGGGATATCGTCGATGCTGTGGATGCCGGGGCGCGCCGGTTGCGGCGGCTCATAGCCCTTCCATTCGATCGGCGTGCGATTGGCCCGTGCCTGTTCCAGCGTGAGGAATTTCTTTTTCGACTGCTTGCCCGCGTGCAACTGGCGCACCTGCTCGTATTCCTCGTCCAGTTCCTCGATGAATTGCTGCCGGTGCGCCTCCGACAGCAGCAGCGAAGCCACGCCGACGGCGCGCGAGGCATCCTTGACATACACCACCGGCTGCTCGTAATGGGGCGCGATCTTCACCGCCGTATGTACCCGCGAGGTGGTGGCGCCGCCGATCATCAGCGGAATGTCGAAGCCCTGGCGCTGCATCTCCTTGGCCACATGCACCATCTCGTCCAGCGACGGCGTGATCAGCCCGGACAGGCCGATGATATCCACCTGTTCCTCGCGCGCCCTGCGCAAAATGGTTTCCGCCGGCACCATCACGCCGAGATCGACGATCTCGTAGCTGTTGCACTGCAGCACCACGCCGACGATGTTCTTGCCGATGTCGTGCACATCGCCCTTGACCGTGGCCATCAGGATCTTGCCGTTGCTGCTCATGTCGTCGGCCGATTTCTCGGCTTCGAGATAGGGCAGCAGATAGGCCACGGCCTGTTTCATCACGCGCGCCGACTTGACCACCTGCGGCAGGAACATCTTGCCTTCGCCGAACAGGTCGCCGACCACGTTCATGCCCGCCATCAGCGGCCCTTCGATGACCTCCAGCGAACTGGGATACTTCTGTCGCGCGGCCTCGGTGTCCTCCTCGATGAATTCGGTGATGCCCTTGACCAGGGCATGCTCGAGCCGCTTGTCCACTTCCCAGCTGCGCCACTCAAGGTCCGCCTTGTTGTCCTGGGTCTTGCCGTCGCCACGGTATTTCTCGGCGATTTCGAGCAGGGCTTCGGTCGCGCCGGGATGGCGGTTGAGCACCACATCCTCGACCTTCTCGCGCAGCTCCTCGGGAATATCGGAATAGATCGCCAGCTGCCCGGCGTTGACGATCCCCATGTCCATGCCGGCCTGGATGGCGTGGTAGAGGAACACGGCATGGATGGCTTCGCGCACCGGGTTGTTGCCGCGGAAGGAAAAGGAGACATTGGAGACGCCACCGCTGACCAGCGCATGGGGCAGGTTCTGCTTGATGAACCGCGTCGCCTCGAAGAAATCCACCGCGTAGTTGTCGTGCTCGGGAATACCGGTGGCGATGGCAAAGATGTTCGGGTCGAAGATGATGTCCTCGGGCGGAAAACCGACCTCGTCGACGAGAATGCGATAGGCGCGCTGACAGATCTCGATCTTGCGTGCGGCGGTATCGGCCTGCCCCTCCTCGTCGAAGGCCATGACCACTGCCGCCGCGCCATAGCGGCGAATCAGCCGGGCCTGTTCGATGAACTTCGCCTCGCCCTCCTTCATGCTGATGGAATTGACCACGCCCTTGCCCTGGATGCACTGCAGGCCGGCTTCGATGACCTCCCACTTGGAGGAGTCGATCATGATCGGCACGCGCGCGATATCCGGCTCGCTGGCGATCAGGTTGAGGAAGCGCACCATCGCCTCCTTCGATTCCAACAGACCCTCGTCCATGTTGATATCGATGATCTGGGCGCCGTTCTCGACCTGCTCCCGCGCGACATCGAGGGCGGTTTCGTAATCCCCTTCCATGATCAAGCGCTTGAAACGAGCCGAGCCGGTGACATTGGTGCGTTCGCCGACATTGACGAAAAGGCTATCCTCGTAGATGTTCAGCGGCTCCAGACCGGAGAGCTGACAGGCCACCGGGAGTTCGGGCAAGCGGCGCGGCGGGTACTTGGACACTCGCGCCACGATCTCGCGGATGTGATCCGGCGTGGTGCCGCAGCATCCGCCGACAATATTGAGAAAACCGCTCTGCGCCCATTCCTCGATCTCGGCGGCCACATCCTCGGGGGATTCATCGTATTCGCCGAACTCGTTGGGCAGGCCGGCATTCGGGTGAGCCGAGACATGGGTTTCGGAGATGTTCGACAGGATCTCGACATACTGCCGCAGTTCCTTCGGCCCCAGCGCGCAGTTGAGGCCGATGGAGACGGGCCGGACATGGCGCAGGCTGTTGTAGAAGGCCTCGGTGGTCTGCCCGGAAAGGGTGCGGCCCGAGGCATCGGTAATGGTGCCGGAGATCATGATCGGCAGTTCGGCGCCCAGCTCGTCGAACACCTGCTGCACCGCGAAGGCCGCGGCCTTGGCATTGAGGGTGTCGAAGATGGTTTCGATCAGGATCAGATCCGCACCGCCCTCGATCAGCCCGCGGGTCGCCTCGGTGTAGATCTCCACCAGCTCCGCGTAATGGACATTGCGGAAGCCGGGGTCGTTGACGTCCGGCGACAGCGACGCGGTGCGGCTGGTCGGGCCGAGCACACCGGCGACGAAGCGTGGCTTTGCAGGATTTTCCGCCGTCACCTCGTCACAGACCTGCCGCGCCAACCGCGCGGATTCGCGGTTGATCTCGAATGCCAGATCTTCCATGCCGTAGTCGGCCATGGAGATGCGATTGGCGTTGAAGGTATTGGTTTCGACAATATCCGCGCCGGCCTGCAGATAGGCGCGATGGATGTCGGCAATGATGTTCGGCTGGGTCAGCGAAAGCAGGTCGTTGTTGCCCTTCAGCGGCGTAGGCCAGTCGGCGAAACGCTCGCCACGGTAGTCGGCTTCCTCCAGCTCGTAGGACTGGATCATCGTGCCCATGGCACCGTCGAGGAACAGGATGCGCTGCTTCAGCGCGTCGAGAAAGGCTTGCTTGCGAGGGATCGTCACTGCCGGGATCGTCCGATGGAAGGTCAAAAAGCCATTCTACACGATTGCCCCTGCCGGCGGCATCGCCGGACATCGGGAGTCCGTTGCGCCTCATACCGGACAAGTATCAGGGTTGAAACTTTCACACACACCGGCGACAGATGAACTAGACTTGGTCGGAGCCACCGACTTCACTGGACCCCCATCAGGATCAAGCAGGAGGCAAAGCCATGGTTACCCTACTGATCAAGAGGTTTTCGAGCGTACTTTTACCGGCACTTCTGTTGCTGGCATCGTCCCAGGGATGGGCGGTTGATCCCGCCAAGGAAAAGGCATTCCACTGGATCGATGACGAAGATTACTACCCCTTCATCTCAAGGGACGAGCACGGCAAGCCTGTCGGTATCTACCACGACATCATGACCGAGATCTTCCGGCGCCTGGGAATACCGCTGAGAGTCGAGCTCTATCCCTGGAAGCGGGCGCAGAAACTCGTTGCCGAAGGCAGGGGCGATGGCATGATCACGGCACTGACCCGGGAACGCAGCGATCTGTTCCTGGCTACGGACCCAATCTACACGGTCAGCGAACGGGCTTTTGCTCGTATCGACAACCCCAGAATCAAGGAAATCCTGTCCATTCGGGACATTCAGGGCCTCAAGGGCTTCAAGATCGTGGACAGCATCGGTTCCGGATGGGCCGAGGAGCAGTTCAAGGACCTGGATGTGGTCTGGGCCCCTTCCTACAGCTCCGCCATCAACATGCTGGCAACCGGGCGCGTGGATGTCTATGTGCTGGGCAAATACCCTGGGCTGGCCGACTTGCAGCAGCGTATTGAAGAAGGCGCACCCTATAGCGAGGGGCTGAAGAAGATTGTCCCCAGCCCTCATGAGCTGGCTGAAATCGACTATGCCCTGCTGATCCGCCGGGATTCCCCCTACGCAAGTCTTATTCCCCGCTTCAACCGGGTATTGGATCAAATGAAAAGAGAGGGCGTTTACCAATCCATACTGAATCGCTATTTCTCGAACATGAATCTTCGTCTCCGGCGGATGAACGAACAATGACCGGGATACGGCCAATGGATGCTCCCAACTTGATTCCCGTTTGGATCCTTGCAACAGGTCAGGCATGAAGGATTTTCTTTACCTGTTCAAGAGCAAACTGGCGCGCAGGACGGTGTTCTATGTGCTGCTTTTCAGTTCCGTGATCACCCTGTTCTTTACCTCGCTGCAACTGTATCGCGACTACCGGGACGGCATCAGCCGCATCGAACAGGAGGTGGACGAGGTTGCCAGCACCAGCCTCAAGGCGCTTGAGGAGAACCTGTGGATGCTGAACCTGAGCTCCATCGAGCTGATGCTAGAAGGCATTCTTCAGAACAAGGACATCGCCTATCTTGAGATTCGGGATGAAAACGGAAAACCCCTGGTCAGCCTCGGGAACAGGCCGGACAAAAACTTCCAGAACCATAGTCTGAACCTGACCTACCCGGTGGATGGCAAGGAGATCCATCTGGGGCAACTGAATATTGTGGCAACCCTGGAGAATGTCTACAGCGACCTTTTGGACACCTTCAGTTACATCCTTGTGACCCAGACCATCAAGACCTTTATCGTCTCTACCTTCATTATCTTCATCGTCTGGTTCCTGATTTCCCGTCATTTGACCACCATACAGAACTACGCCAACCACTTGCGACTCGGCAGTCCTCCCAAGGATCTCCGCTTGAACCGAAAGGAGAATCACTGGACCCGAGGAGATGAATTCAGCGCCCTGGTCGGCGCCATCAACCGGATGCGGCAGGAGATTGTTGCTTCCTATTCCCACATACGTCATCTTTCCCTGCACGATGCGCTTACCCAGCTGCCGAACCGCAGGTTCCTCGAAGAGCACCTCCACATGCAGGCGCAATTCTGCGGGCAATCCCGTTCTCATGGCGCCTTGCTGTTTCTCGATCTGGATCACTTCAAACTGCTCAACGAGTCTCTTGGCCACTCCATCGGGGACCAGTTACTGACCGAGGTCGCCCGCAGGCTCAGCAGCATACTGGGCTACCCCGAGAACGAAACGAACCTGATCGCTCGCATCGGAGGAGACGAATTCATCATCCTGCTGAACGACCTGCCCGATACGGAAAGCAAAGCCATGCAGGCGGCCCACGAACTCGCCGAGAAGGTTCAACGCTGCATTTCAAAGAACATTCCGATAGCAGGCAAGAAATACCGGATCTCCGCGAGCATCGGCATCGCCCTTTACGGAAACGGAAAATGTAATTGCGAAACCCTGCTCAAGCAGGCAGACAATGCCCTGCATGAAGCAAAGACCATGGGACGCAACCGGATCGTTGTCTTTCATCCGGAAATGCAGAAGAAAACCGACCAGAGACTTGAAACCGAGCGTCAACTCCACATCGCCATCCAGCAGGAGCAATTCTTTCTGCACTTTCAGCCGAAGGTCAACCGGAGCATGAAGATCTGTTCCGCCGAGGCCCTGGTTCGCTGGAAAAAAGAGGATGGAGAACTGGTACCCCCGGGCCTGTTCATCCCCATAGCAGAGGAAACCGGCCTGATCGTGGAGATCGGGCAGCAGATACTCACTTCGACCTTTCACATGGTTGCCGAGAACAGGGAGCGTTTCCAGCGCCACGGCCTGTCCAGCATCGCCATGAATGTATCCGCTCGCCAGTTTCTCGACCCCGGCTTTGCCGATTTCGTGATCTCGCAGGCCCGGGAGAAGGGAGTCGACCCCGGATTCATCATTCTGGAAATCACCGAAGAAGCCATGGTACAGAATCTCGATATCACCATGCAGGCCATGCA
>WGBK01000064.1 GCA_015494335.1 Gammaproteobacteria bacterium
AACCGGAAGCGCCGTCAGCGACTTGTCGATGCGGCGCGCCAGACCTGTCAGCACCTTGCCCGGGCCGAGTTCGACCAGGGTATCGGCGCCCTGGCGCTGCAGCATCTGCACGCAATCGACCCAAAGTACCGGCTGATACAGCTGGTCACGCAGGCGCCAGCGAATGCCATCGGCATTCTGGGCGATATCCGCATTCTGGTTGTGCACCACCGGTACCTTGGGCATCTGGATGCCGACCGTCTTCAGCTTTTCGTAGAGTGCATCGGCCGCCGGTTTCATCAGGCTGCAGTGGGAGGGAACCGAAACGGGCAAGGGCAATGCGCGCTTGGCGCCTAGGGCCTTTGCCGCCTCCATCGCCTTTTCCACGGCAGCCTTGTCGCCGGCGATGACCACCTGGCCCGGAGAGTTGTAGTTGACCGGAGACACCACGCCTTCCTGGATATCGAAACAGGCTTCCTGTACCTGCTCGTCGGTAAGCCCGATGATCGCGGCCATGGCGCCCTGCCCTTCGGCCACGGCCTGTTGCATCAGGCGGCCGCGTTCGGCTACCAGCTGGATGGCATCGCCGAAGTCCAGCGAACCGGAGGCTACCAGGGCCGTGTATTCGCCAAGGCTGTGGCCGGCCATGATTTCCGCGTTGGGCTGGCGCGCGGTGCGCCACACGCGCCAGGCCGCGATGCCGGCCGCGAGCATCGCCGGCTGGGTGATCTCGGTCTGGTTGAGTCGTTCCTCGGGTCCTTCGCGGACGATGGCGGCCAGATCCTCGCCAAGGGCGTCGGAGGCCTGCTCGAAGGTCTTGTCGACCACCGGCTGGTAGTCGCCCCAGTCGCCCATCATGCCGACGGACTGGGAGCCCTGACCGGGGAATACAAAAGCTAGTCGGGTCATCGCGGTGCAGCTCGCTGCGGTCTGGAAAAACGCGATGTTAGCACAGAAAAAGGCGGTTTATAGGCTTGTGATTCGCCCTTAAAGCTGGATAATGGCGCGGTTTTCAAATACAGAGATACTGACGGAATATGTCGAAAGGCGATCACATCGAAATGCAGGGCACGGTCATCGAGAAGCTGCCCAACACCATGTTCCGCGTCGAACTGGAGAACGGTCATGTCGTGACCGCGCACATCTCCGGCAAGATGCGCAAGCACTACATTCGCATCTCCAAGGGCGACACGGTCACGGTCGAACTCACTCCCTACGACCTGACCAAGGGGCGCATCACCTTCCGCGAGCGTTGATCGGCGCTCGCCGCGGCATTCCCGAGGCGGATCAGGCGCTGGCCTGTTCCGCCTTTTTCTTGCCCGCGGGAACGGCTGGACGGGTCTCGCAGACCAGCTTGCTGTCCTTCACCTTCAGTTTCACCTCGCCCCCGCCGGAAAGGGCTCCGAACAGCAGCTCGTTGGCCAGCACCTGCTTGATCTCGTCCTGGATCACCCGAGCCATCGGGCGCGCACCCATCTTCGGGTCATAGCCCTTCTTTGCCAGGTAACGCCGCGCATCGTCGCCGATGCTCAGGGCCACCTTCTTGCTCTCGAGCTGGGCCTCGAGCTCGATCAGGAACTTGTCGACGACGTTGAGGATGACCTTCTCGTCGAGGGGCTTGAAGTGGATCACCGCGTCGAGGCGGTTGCGGAATTCCGGCGTGAACAGCTTCTTGATCGCGTCGCCGGCATCCATGCTGTTGTCCTGCTCGGTGAAACCGATGCTGTTGCGGCTGATCAGCTCGGCCCCGGCATTGGTGGTCATGATCAGGATCACATTGCGGAAATCCGCCTTGCGACCGTTGTTGTCGGTCAGCGTGCCGTTGTCCATGACCTGCAGCAGCAGGTTGAACACGTCCGGATGCGCCTTCTCGATCTCGTCGAGCAGTACGATCGAATAGGGATGCTTGAGCACTTCCTCGGTCAGCAGGCCGCCCTGGTCGAAACCGACATAGCCCGGCGGTGCGCCGATCAGGCGCGAGACGGTATGCCGCTCCATGTACTCGGACATGTCGAAGCGGATCAGTTCAACGCCCATGATGTTGGCGAGCTGCTTGCAGACCTCGGTCTTGCCGACACCGGTGGGACCGGCGAAGAGGAAGGAGCCGACCGGCTTGGCGTCGCGGCCGAGACCGGAGCGGGACATCTTGATTGCTGCATCTAGGGCCTGAATGGCCTCGTCCTGGCCGAACACGACGCGCGACAGGTTCTTGCCGAGGTTCTTCAGCATGTCCATGTCGGTGGTGTTGACGGTGGCCGAGGGGATGCGTGCGATGCGCGACACGATCTGCTCGATATCCTGGGTGCCGATGGTTTTCTTGCGCTGTTTCTCGGGCAGCAGGCGGCGCTTGGCGCCGGCCTCGTCGATGACATCGATGGCCTTGTCCGGCAGGTGACGGTCGTTGATGTAGCGGGCCGACAGCTCGGCGGCCTTCTTCAGGGCCTGCAGCGTGTACTTGACCTCGTGATGCTCCTCGAAGCGGGTCTTCAGGCCCTTGAGAATGTGGAAAGTCTCGTCGACGCTCGGTTCGGGCACATCGATCTTCTGGAAACGGCGCGCAAGGGCGCGATCCTTCTCGAAAACGCCGCGGAATTCCTGGTAGGTTGTGGATCCGATGCACTTCATCTCACCGCTGGCCAGCACCGGCTTGATCAGGTTGGAGGCGTCCATGACGCCGCCCGAGGCGGAACCGGCACCGATGATGGTGTGGATCTCGTCGATGAACAGTACCGCGTGCGGTTCTTCCTTGAGCTGCTTGATCACGGCCTTGAGGCGTTTCTCGAAGTCGCCGCGATACTTGGTGCCGGCGACCAGGGAGCCGAGATCCAGGGAATAGATGGTCGCGTCGAGCAGGATGTCGGGCACCTCGCCCTCGACGATGCGTCGCGCCAGACCTTCGGCAATGGCGGTCTTGCCGACACCGGCCTCGCCGACCAGCAAGGGGTTGTTCTTGCGTCGACGGCACAGGGTCTGGATCACGCGCTCGACCTCTTCCTCGCGACCGACCAGCGGGTCGATCAGGCCCTCGACGGCCTGCTGGTTGAGGTTGACGGCATAGCTGTCGAGGGGCTTTTCCTCGGCCGGCGCGGACTCTTCGGCGAAGGGCTCGGCCTCGGGCGTGGAGAAGTTCTCGTCCTGGCTGCCGTCGTCGAGACGGGTGATGCCGTGGGACAGGTAGTTGGTCACATCCAGACGGTGGATGTTCTGCGCGTGCAGCAGGTAGACCGCATGGGAATCCTGTTCCGAAAAGATGGCGACCAGCACATTCGCGCCGGTGACCTCGCCCTGCCCCGAGGACTGGACATGAAACAAGGCGCGCTGCAGCACGCGCTGGAAGCCCAGCGTCGGCTGGGTGTCGCGATCGTCCCCTTCCATCAGGATCGGGGTGTTCTCGTCGACGAAACGCTCGAGATCGGCGCGCAGGCGGTTGATGTCGGCACCGCAGGCGCGCAACACGGCCGCGGCAGAGTCATTCTCGGTCAGCATCAGCAGGATGTGTTCGACCGTAATGAACTCGTGCCTTTTCTGACGGGCCTCGAGAAAGGCCTGGTTCAGCGAAAGTTCGAGTTCCTTGTTCAGCATGGTATTTCCACTCGGATAGTTGTCTGATCGTTTAGACCGTTTCTGTGCAAAAGGTTTACCCGGATTTCGCGAAAACGCGTCCTCTCAGGCTTCTTCCATGTCGCACAACAGTGGGTGCTCGTTCTCCCGCGCATAGTTGTTGACCTGCACAACCTTGGTTTCGGCCACATCCCGAGTATAGGTGCCGCACACGCCCTTGCCGCGGGTATGTACGTGCAGCATGATCTGGGTGGCTTTCTCGCGGTCGTGCCCGAAGATGGATTCGAGGATGTGCACAACGAATTCCATCGGGGTGTAATCGTCGTTGAGCAGGACAACCTTGAACATCGGTGGTTTCTGCAGCTTCGGCCGCGTCTTCTCCACCAACAGGGTGTCGTCATCGTCGTATTGCTGGCTCATGGGTAGTGCTTGCTCCTGAGTTCTTGCCGATAGGGCACCGGGTGCGATGCCGTTCTTGATGGCCCCAATGATAGCACGAACGGGCCATTCACGCCGATGGATGGTTGGTATTCGGATCCCATCCATCGTGTCATTTCCTGACATTTTTGTTAAGATCCGCGCTACCCTTCCCCAACCCGGGATGGTGGCAGGAAGCCAACCGGCCTACCGCTTGACCTCCTGCCTCGGAATGCAGACCTGTTTGGCCTGTATCCCCTTTGAAATCAATAGCCTGCAGTCTTTGATTTACACGATACAGTCGGCAAGTTCGACCTGTATCGAATAAGAAAGTTGCCATCGAAGCAACTCGTCATGGAGGTTTCCGCGCGGAGAGATCCGGCGGAAACCATGGTAGCAACGCGCCCGTGACAGGAGCGCAGCCGGCGGGGCCGTTCCGCAAAGATCGTGACCTCGACCGGTCATCATGAAATAACGCAGGAGAAGTGTTATGCCCACAGGTACTGTCAAATGGTTCAGCAATGTCAAAGGCTATGGTTTTGTCAACGCGGACGGAAACGAGGAGGAAGACATCTTCGTGCATTTTTCCGCCATCGAGATGGATGGCTACAAGAAGCTGACCTCCGGACAGCGTATCGAATTCGAGGTCGATGAGGGACCGAAGGGATTGCAGGCGCACAAGATCCGCTCGATCAACAACTGAGCAACCCGCCCAGGGACGGTATCACCCGATACCGTCCATTGATATTCCACTACCCTGACGGAGGGACCGCCCGGTCCTTCCGCGTCTCGACTCGTGTATAATCCCGCGCTGTTTCCCCCTACAGCGCGAGGATTTCCATGAGTTTCCAGCACATTCGCCTCCCCGAACAGGGCGAGCGCATCACCGCCAACGCGGATCACAGCCTCAATGTCCCCGACCAGCCGATCATTCCCTTCATCGAGGGCGACGGCATCGGTTCGGATATCACGCCGGTGATGCAGGCCGTGGTGGATGCCGCGGTGCAGAAGGCCTACGAGGGTCGTCGCGCGATTCAGTGGATGGAAATCTATGCCGGCGAGAAGGCCACCCGGGTCTACGGCGAGAACGAGTGGCTGCCCGAGGAAAGCCTGCGTGCGATGGAGGAGTTCATCGTCTCCATCAAGGGGCCGCTGACCACGCCAATCGGCGGCGGCATGCGTTCGCTCAATGTCGCCATCCGCCAGCAACTCGATCTCTATGCCTGTGTGCGTCCGGTACGCTACTTCCCCGGCATCGAGACACCGCTGAAGAAGCCGGAAGATACGGAGATGACCATCTTCCGAGAGAACACCGAGGACATCTACGCCGGCATCGAGTGGGAGGCTGGCTCCGAGGAGGTGAAGAAGGTGATTCGCTTCCTTACAGAAGACATGGGCGTGACCAGCATCCGCTTCCCCGACAGCTCCGGTATCGGCATCAAGCCGGTATCCGAGGAAGGTTCGAAGCGGCTGATCCGCAAGGCCTTCCAGTATGCCGTCGACAATGACCGCGATTCGGTGACCCTGGTGCACAAGGGCAATATCATGAAATACACCGAGGGTGCCTTCCGCAACTGGGGCTATGAACTGGCGCGGGACGAGTTCGGCGCGACGGTCATCGGCGATGGCCCCTGGTGCGAGTTCAAGAACCCGAAGAGCGGCAAGACCATCACCGTCAAGGATGTCATCGCCGACAACTTCCTGCAGCAGATCCTGTTGCGGCCGAAGGAATACGATGTCATCGCCACACTCAATCTCAATGGCGACTACATTTCCGACGCGCTGGCGGCCCAGGTCGGTGGCATTGGCATCGCGCCGGGTGCCAATATTGCCGATACCGTCGGCGTGTTCGAGGCCACCCACGGCACCGCGCCGAAGTACACCGGCATGAACAAGGTCAACCCGGGATCGCTGATCCTGTCGGCGGAAATGATGCTGCGCTACATGGGCTGGACCGAGGCGGCGGATCTCGTCATCAAGGGCATGGAAGGCGCCATCGGCGCCAAGCGCGTGACCTACGATCTGGCGCGCAACGAGCCGGATGCGGTGGAGCTGAGCACCTCCGACTTCGGCCAGGAAGTGATAGCCCGCATGTGATTCCGGGCGGACTCCCGTCCGGACGACTCAAAGGCGGCCCACGGGTCGCCTTTTTTCTTGCGGGTGCTACGGATCAATCGTCCACATGCTTCAGCACCGGCTTGCTGAGCCGCTTGAGACCACTCAGCTCCACCACCTTGGTGGCGATCTCCTCGATCGACATGTCCGAGGTATTCACATAGGGAATGCGGTATTGCTCGAACAACTGCTCGGCAGCGCGCAGTTCCTTGCGGCACTGTTCGATCGAGGCGTAGCGGCTGCCGGGGCGTCGTTCCTCGCGGATGCGCGCCAGCCGCTGCGGGTCGGTGGTGAGGCCGAACAGCTTGTTGCGATACTGCTTGATGTGTCGCGGCAGATCCTCCGAATCCATGTCCTCTTCGGTGATCGGGTAGTTGGCGGCGCGAATGCCAAACTGCAGGGCCAGGTAGAGGCAGGTTGGCGTCTTGCCGCTGCGCGACACGCCGATGATGATGACATCGGCCTGGCTGTACTGCTTGGTGGTGGCACCGTCGTCGTGGATCAGCGCGAAATCGATGGCGTCGATGCGCGATTCGTAGAGCGAGGGATTGCTGATGCGGTGGGACTTGCCGGACTCGTGTACCGAGTGGGCGTGCAACTCCTGCTCCAGCACCGGCAGGAACTGTTCGAAGGGGTCGATCACCAGGGC
>WGBK01000065.1 GCA_015494335.1 Gammaproteobacteria bacterium
CCTCGTTTCAATCCGCTCCCGCCTCACTGAGGCGGGAGAACCTGACGAAGCATTGCCCGGCGATACTTTTAATCTGTTTCAATCCGCTCCCGCCTCAGTGAGGCGGGAGAACTGCCTTTCGGCAAATACATGATAATTCAAACCTTTTCGGGCACCTAACGCGAAACCGCTGCAAACAGCCATTGCACCGATCCACTGAATCCTCGACAGGCAATAATTTCTTCAGGATATTCAGGCAGATAGCGAAGGTGCGAACCTGCCTGAAAACAGCGGTTACTCCGGGTTCGCGTTTCATATCACGAGAGGCGCTTCAAAATCCACGGCCTTGAAGGTACCAAACTCCTTGATATTCCTCTCGGTTGGCTCCGTCAGCCGATATAGCCGCAAATTGTCTTCCGTTTCGTCAATTTCATCGAGCAGGGATTGCTCGAGTAATTCATAGGTCGCAGCTGTCACCTTGCATTCGAAAACCGACTTCTGAACTCGCTGGCCATAGTTCTGGCAGACCTTGGCTACACGACGCAACCTCCTCCGGCCTTCGGGTGTTTCCGTCGAGACGTCATAGGTTACAAGGATTAGCATATCAGGATCTATTTGTGCAGATAGGGTACATAACTGTCGATATCGCCACGCAGGTGACGGGCCAGGAAACGGGCCTGTAATATCGGAATGAGCCCGATTTCGACCTTCTGTTCCAGCACTGGATGGGTGAGTTGTTCCTTTTTCCGTCCCTGGTAGGCAACAAGGAGCTTTCTCCTCCCCTTGTCATTGAGCAGGACGCTGCCACCGGGGTTGAAATCGAAATCCTTTATGCCGATTTGTCCCCGGTTGATCAGGGTAAAGGCCAGGCGGTCGCCGAACACGGCACGGTATTCCTCGAGCAAGTCAAGCGCCAGGGCATGCCGGCCGGGACGAACGGCGTGCAAAAAGCCGAGCTGGGAGTCGAGTCCGACCGCCTCCAGAGCAGAACGGCAGTCGCTGAGCAATAGCGCATAGAGAAACGAGAACAAGGCATTCACGGGGTCGCGAGGCGGCCGACGGTTGCGTTGACTGAAACTGTAGTCTTTCCTCATGGCCGGTGCGATCATGTGATTGACCTGTTCGAAATACACTCGGGCTGCGTCGCCTTCCAGCCCTCGTAGGCTGTCGAGAGTATCGGCATGTTCCAGGTTGCGCAGATTGACGGAGAGGACATCGGCAGCCTTCTTCAGCGCTGTTCTTTCCAGTTCCAGTTTGTTGTCGCGGGCGCTGCGCAGCAGTACCTGGCGGCTGTTGCGAAGCTTGCCGGCAATGAAGGCGCGCGCCAGCCTCAATGTTATTTTGGGGTCATCGGCGGCCCGAAACTGAGCCTGGCGAAGCAGGATGTTGCCGCTGGAAGCGCCTTCCACGCGCGCCTGGAAGCGGCCATTTTCGTTGAGCCAGACAATGCTGCGTCCGTCTTCCATGCAGCGCGCCATCAAGGCGCTGCTGAGGTTCACGCGACCGAAGCAGACGATGCCGCCAAGGTGGTGTAAAGGCACCTGAAGCCGCTTTTCCCTGTCGATCATGACGACCAGGGTTTCGCCTTCCAGCCGGAGCCAGGCTCCTTCGGTGGAAACGTAAAGCGTGTTGAGCAGTTGTTTCATGACCAGGCGTCATCGACTTCGAACAAGTGCTCTGCCAGGTCATGAATACGCTTCGTGGCTCCGATGAGATCGGGCTGACACAAGTCCTGGAGGGAGCAGGCCCGGCATAGCGCGGAGTCATCCACCGGAGGCGGCATGATTTGATCTTCGAGCATCTGGCGAACGGCCGTGGTCAAGGTCTCTACTTGACGACGCAATTCAGGAGAGATGGCAACAGTCCTTCTCCGCTTGCTCTTGTGATGATAGATTGCTCCCTCGGGTACCTCGAAGCCTGTCATTTCCTCCAGGCAGAGGGCCTGGGCTGCGAGTTGAATGTCGTCGTGATCGCGGCGATGGCGCATGCCCTGCTTGTACTCGACCGGATAGGGCGTGCCATCCGGCAGGAACTCCACCACATCGGCCTTGCCCACCAGCCCGAGCCGCTCGCTGTACAGCGGCAAGGCTCGCAGCACGCGGCGGCCCTCCTCGACGCTGATTTCTCCACTGTCCACTCGGCGATGCGCCCGTTGGCCACGCAGGGTGAACTCATTGTCGTCGAAGCTCTGTTCCTGATGGATCAGGGCGCACTGGCGCGGACAGTAACTGTAATGTTGCAGCGCCGAGATCATGATCGGTTCTGCTGGCGGTTCAGGCGGCAAAGCGCAGAATCTCAAGTTCAACATTCTTGCCGGCTGCCGTTTCCGCCTGCTCCATGACGCGCTCGGTGACCGCTTCACTCAGGTAGTACTCGCCACAGTTGTCGCAAATCTCTGCCGGCACATCCTTGATCAATAGCGTGACACCTTCGCGTTGCAAGGTAACGGTCACCCGGCCAGAGTGGGTCTGTCCGGTTTTGCAAATAACGCATTCCATCATTTTCTCCTGTTTCGATAATCCGAATCCCAGATCTCCAGCGAGGGCTGATAAACGGTAATGATATAGCAAGCTCCGGTGTCTTCATCACGCGCCAGAACGACATGGAGAACCCTGCCCTGCCCCTTCCACAGCAGAAGGCAGCTTGGATAAGGCCTGTCATCGGGATAGAAGCGTATCACCTCTCCGAGTGCAATAGCCTTCATCACCTCCTCCTTGGTGATGTTGCGCTCGAACATACGGGTAACGGCATGGCCGCTGAAAGTCACCGTTGAACAAGCTGGTCGCATGCTAGCCCACCCGGCGGATCAACTCGACCCCTTGCGGCAGCTCATTCTCGTTGACTCCAACCTCGTAATCGGTGAATGCCCGTGGCACTGCGACATCGGTCTTTTTGTTCACACTGATACTCTCGAACAGGTCGTGGGCATGGGCTTTGCCCAGCTTGCTGTCGTGCTTGAAGACATAGAGTCCCCGCGTGGCCATCTCGCCACGGGCGGCGGAGCGGTCATGCTCAAACATGTTTTCGAGCGCCTGCCAGAGGAGTTCGAGGTCATCTTCGGAGAAACCAGTCTGGCCGGCCAGCGGAGCGGAGACAAAACCATGCGCGATATAGAGGCCATAGGGGACGGTATGCTTGCGCCCCATTGTGCGGTTGTCGCCTTCCTGCTTTTCCGCCTCGGCTTCGGTAGCGACCGCCATGCGGGTGATGGAGTGTTCCTGGGCGAAGATGGGATCGAGCGAACGCGCGAAGGTGAGCTGCACCGGGCCGCGCACCTGACCGCAGTTGACGCCGGTGGACATGACGGCGCCGAAAGTCCGAACATCATAGAAGTTCTTGCACATCCAGTCGCGGGCCTCGTTAACCTTATCGCCTCCCTTGCGTTTCTTCGAATCGGCCTTGAGCAGATCCTCAGCACCGATAGCCACATAGGCGCGTTCATGCTGCTGGTTGAGAATCGCCTTTTCCTTGACATAGATTTCGTAGGGGGGCTGCTCCTCTTTCACCAGTCCGATATAGTTGCGCACCTTGCGCTTGAGGCTGACATCGGTGACCAATCCCTTGCCGGTTTCGGCATCGACGCGAGGCAGATTGCCGGCATCCGGGTCGCCGTTGGGGTTGCCGTCCTTCACATCGAACAGCAGGACGAAGTCATAGCGGTTGTCGAGGCTCATTGGTCGTCTCCTTGTGGGATTTCGGGTTCACGTTTTCTGAAAAAGTCCTGGCGCTGGTGGTAATAACCGATGGCGAAGCGGCCCTGATCTTCCAGCGAAAGATGCGGGGGGAAATCGCCGATGCCGTCGATGATCTCGCCCAGCAGGCGTTCGAAATTGACCTCCCTGCCCTTGTTCTCCAGCTTGCTAAGATGATGCTTGGAGAGCTTGATGAGGGTGGGAAAAACCGCCACCGGCGTACTGGAGGCCGATCCGTAGTAGCGGTCGCGGATAGTGGCGTTGATGCCGGGACTAGCTTCTTCCTGGATCTTTTCCAGCACGGCAAAGAGCCGGCCCAGGCGGTAGCCGGGGTTGGTATTGTCGGGGTCCAGTGACACGGTCAGTTCCTCCTTCTGTTCTGGATTCGAAATTCGGGTGGCGCGCGCTAGGCAACCCTTGATCAGGGCGGCGCGTGGATAACTGATTTCCCGCTCGGCGCGGCAGCGCTGTACAGCAGCGGCCAGCAAGGTGCGTGGATAGGGACACCCTTCTAGAATGGCGCGCAGGGTATCGCCGGCGAGATTGGGCGGGATATTGTCCGCCTTGCCCTGCAGCGCGGTGCTCGTCAGCAGGCGAAACAGCGGCAGGTATTCCTGTTGTTTAGCACTGTGGACGATACGGATGTCCTCGAAGTGCTGCACGATGTGGGCGGCCAGTTTGCCGACCGTGGTCACCTGCCAGAATCGCACCGCGATGCGGGCGGCGTTGGGCGATAATCCCAGCACGAAGAAGCGGGTGTTGGCATCGTCGCGCACGTAGCGTCCATGATCGACGGACTTGAACAGGGCCGCGACCTTTTGAGTCTGCCGGTCGGGGTCATCCTTCGGCGGCTCGCCGAAGATGTCAACTACCGCGCTTTCCATCTCGGTGGGCCGTTCTGCCCAGAATACGGTGGAGCTGTCCCCGACCTGTAGGCGCTGAGGCGAGCCCTTGCGTAGCAAATGATTGAGTGCGGTTGTGTAAGCAAAGGCCGGACGTTCGCCGACCGGGGCGTTATTACCCTGCTCCTTGCACCAGGAGCGGAAGGCGTCCAGATTGAACGAAATGATGTTGGCGCCGGAGGTCTGCGCCCCCCAGACGCCCTTGATGGCGGGGTGCAGGCGGCTGATGCCGCGTTCCTCACCCGTGATCAGACAGATGCCCTTGTCCTTGCTGTTGGCGGTTTCTTCCGCCAATCGTTCGATGGTGTCTTTCACTACGGGCCGCTGACAAACCAGTGCGCTCTCGCCGACAAGCCGAAAACTGAGGTTGGGATTGGTACGCAGTTCCTTCCAGACAGGCAGGCGCACCAGGTCACGACAGGCGAAGTTTTCGAGAAATGCCAGCACTGCGACGATGCCCGGATTGCTAGCCGCCGGTTCGGGGAGCGAGCGGATGCGTTCGACGAAGGCCTCGTGTTGTTGCAGGACGCGCGCTGGGTCTGGCTTCTTCTGGTCTTTCTTCACCTTGCGCGGGATGGCCAGTACGTATTCGGCATTGTCCCAGAGCAGATTGCTGGCGATGCCAGAGGTCTTTTTGACGGCTTGGGGTACGAGAAAGGCGCGGGCCTGTTTCTTTCTGCCCTCGCCGCTGCGGGTGTCCTCTATCTGAACCAGACGGCCATCAACATCGATTTCGATGACGAGTGGGATCTCCTTCCACTCGAAGCCGAACGGCGGAAGCGCATCCTCGGGATCGGCCTGCTTGCGCTGGTAGTAGTCGTAGAGGGCCTGCAGGATCATCCTCGCACCTCCTCGCTGTGCCAGTCGGGCACCTCGATGACGCCGTTCTCCATGCGCGCCTGGAAGAAGCGTGGCGTGGGAGAGGCCCGGTTGCTGTAGTCCAGGTCATAGAGCATCCAACCCAGGTCGCGGGTCTCGGGGATGGGTGGCGGATCGGTCGCGTCAGACTCGACCAGCCGGAAGTCCGCGCTGAATTCCCGGCATCCCAGATAGGGTTGGTTGAAGCATTGGCCCTTGCGGGCGCGGCGCTGGAACATCTCGGCGTATTTCTCCGGGCCTTCGCTCCTGTCGATCAGTTCGAATTGCGCATGCAGCCGGTAGTGGACGTCGCGGAGAAACAGGCCAGCTCGTTGTTGTCGGTCGTCCTCGATATAGACGCCGAGATCGCCCCTGCCCTGCTTCATGGCCGTTTTCACATTGCGCTCCGAGATCACACCGCCAAGTTCATTGCGGCGCAGGTTGATCCAGCGGATGGGCGTCAATACCTCGATGCGGGTCACCTGCCAGCGGATGGCCGGTTTCCAGAGGATGGCGTCGAAGATGGCGCGCGCCGCCGAGGGGGTAATCACGTCGTAGGAGACGCGCTCCACTTTCATCTCGGGGCGGGTAAAACATGCGAAGTCGCCGCGGACATCGAGACAGTAGGTTTTCAAAATATCCTTTCCTCCCCTCATGCAATCAAATCTTCGGCGGCAGGGGTTTCCAAATCCATAGACAACCCCAGCACATTATCATAAATCACTGTAGAAGTGACTTGCGCCCAGATGCCGGGGTGGATCTCCTCGATCTGGCAGTCTTCCTGAAGCCTGCGGAAATGCCAGTCCGAGACGTTGACGCTGTAGCGTTGCAGCTTGCGCATCAGCCAGCGGCTGGGGCCTTCGGCGCGCAGGGTGTTGAGCAAGGTGTCGATCTCCCGGTCGTCCTCGTCGCCGTAGTAGCGCACCAGCACGGTCTGGCCCGTCTCGTCGATGATGCGAAAGCGTCTGGCGGCGGTGCGGAATTGCACATTCAGTTCATTGCCAGGGGTGAGCAGGCGGCCGATCCCCTTTTCGTCGAGATCGGTGTCATCGTAGAACAGGCGGAAGAAGGCGCTGAAATTGGGCCGTGCCAGCGGCTCGTCGCGATTCGTCGCCAGCACCGAGACGGTTTTGGCGGCGGCACGGCGCATGATGCCGGGCGGCGCCGGTTCCGGGGGGACAAAGACCACCACCTCACCCTTCTTCAGGCGTCCCTCACGGTTGCAACGACCGGCGGCCTGGGCAATGGAATCCAGCCCCGCCAGGGCGCGATAGACCACCGGAAAATCGAGATCGACGCCGGCCTCGACCAACTGGGTGCTGATCACGCGCACCGGCTCGCTGTCGGCCAGCCGCCGCTTGATGTCGGCAATGACATCGGAGCGGTGCTGGCCGCACATCAGGGCCGAAAGATGAATGGTCCCCGACGGCAGCAGAGCATGCAGCTCACGTGCCTGGCGGCGAGTGTTGACGATGGCCAGCACGCTGTCATGCCGGGCGATCTCGTCGGCGATGGCGGGCCAGTCGCGGCCGGTGTTGAGGTCGTCGGGGAGCCTGATCCGCACCCGTTCCAGAGAGGCATACAGGGTGTCCGGGTCGTCGATGATCTCGCGCACATTTTCCAAACCGCGCAGCCGGGTCTTGCCAAAGCTGTCCTTGCGGGTCTCCAGCGCCGGCTGGGTGGCGGTGGAGAGCACGACCGTGACGCCATAGTGTTCGACCAGAAGGTTCAGCGCATCGAGGATCGGTTGCAGAAAGACCGGCGGCAGAAGCTGGGCCTCGTCCAGCACCGCTACACTGTCCACCAGGTTGTGCAGCTTGCGGCAGCGGCTGGTGCGGGCCGCAAACAGGGATTCGAAGAATTGCACGCTGGTGGTGACGATGATGGGGGCGTCCCAGTTCTCCGTCGCCAGGCGGGAGCGGGCCGTTTCCCGGTCGGGATCGAGACTGCTGTGGTGCTCGATCACCGCCTCGCCGAAGATGCCGCGGAAGATGTCGGCGGTCTGCTCGA
>WGBK01000066.1 GCA_015494335.1 Gammaproteobacteria bacterium
CAGCGACTTCCTGCCCATCACCCAGGGCTACGAGGTGTTCAAGCAGCTCGAGGTGGAGCGTCTGCGGGAGGAAAAAAAAAACCATGAGGCCGAGCAGGTCCGACTGAGGAGGAAGCTGCTCGAGTGGGTCCACGAATTGACCGGGGGCCTTGAAGTCAGCAAGGATACCCTTGCCTTCTTCCATGACGACTGGAAGCTCTACCTGCAGCAGTTGGCGAGGCAGTACGGAGAACACTCGAATGAGGTGCAGGATGCCTTGGAGCTGGCGCGCATTCTGGCCTGGAGTCTCAATCGTAATCGCTCGGAAAACGCACATTACGCGGCACAGCGCTTTACCGGCGTGTTGCGCAAGACCGACCTGGCCCTGCGCAGCCTCGACTACAGTCACGCCCACCGCCAGCGGGTCCGGCTCACGCTGATCCGGGAATTCCGCGATGCCAACCGCCGCCCAACGCTGATTCAGGCCGTGACGCCGGTACAGACCGCGAGGCCGGCGGTCCAGCCCTTCTTCGGCCAGCATGGAGCGGAACGGCCGCGCTGTGCGCGCCCGGCCGTGAATGTGGAACCGGTGCTCTATCCCGATGTGGCCTCGATGATCCAGATCGGCGACTGGATCGAGGTCAAGCCCCAGCCGGGCAGCCGCAGCAACAACCCGCAACGGGGCAAGCTGCGCTGGCAATCCACCGATGGCATCTATCGCTTTTTCAACCAGCGCGGATCGATCATCCTCGAGATCGACGCGGAAGGCCTCAACCGCATGTTCGCGCGCGGCGAGGCGAGCCTGCTCAAGCCCTTTTCCTCAACCGGGCTGGGCGGCAGTCTCGGTAGCGGATTCCGCATCTACCACTGACCACCGCCTCGCCTGGCGAAAATCCTTCCCTCGTTAGAGCTCCAGCAGCTGGCGCGCCGGATCCTCGAGCAGTTGCTTGATGGTGACCAGGAACTGCACCGCTTCGCGACCGTCGATGATACGGTGGTCGTAGGTCAGGGCCAGGTACATCATCGGGCGGATCACCACCTCGCCGTCTACCGCCACCGGGCGTTGCTGGATGGTATGCATGCCGAGGATGGCGCTCTGCGGCGGATTCAGGATCGGCGTCGACAGCATCGAGCCGAATACGCCGCCGTTGGTAATGCTGAAGGTGCCGCCGGTAAGTTCGTCGAGCGTCAGCTTGCCGTCGCGGGCGCGGGTTGCCAGATCGCGGATCGTCTGCTCGACATCGGCATAGCTCATCTGGTCCGCATCGCGCAGGATCGGCACCACCAGGCCGCGATCGGAGCTGACCGCGATACCGATATCGAAGTAATCGTGATAGACGATGTCGTTGCCGTCGATGGAGGCATTGACCGCCGGGAAGCGCCTCAGGGCCTCGACCGCGGCCTTGGTGAAGAAGGACATCATGCCGAGCTTGACACCGTGGGTCTTCTCGAAGGATTCCTTGTAGCGGGCGCGCAGGTCCATCATCGGCTTCAGGTCCACCTCGTTGAAGGTGGTCAGCATGGCCGCGGTGTTCTGCGCTTCCTTGAGCCGCTCGGCGATGCGCTGTCTCAGCCGCGACATGGGCACGCGGCGATCGCTGCGACCGTTCTCGCCACCCTCGACCAGTGGCTGCGTCACCGGGGCGGAGGGGGCCGCTGCCGGAGTCGACACGGGCGTCTCGCTGGGCCGTGCCTCGGCGGCAATGCGGATATGCTTCTCCACATCCTGGCGGGTGATGCTGCCCCGGCTGCCGCTGCCCTGAACCTCGCTGGCATCGACACCATGCTGCTTCATCAGCTTGCGTGCCGCCGGACCGGCCTTGGCCTCGGTGCCTTCGTCGGCAACGGAATCCGCGCTTGCGGTCGCTTCCGTGGGAGCTGCTTCGGGTTGTGCGGCTGCGGGCACAGCTTGCGCTGCAGGGCTTTCCTCGCTCGCCTGGGTCTTTTCAGCGCTGGTCTGGGTAGCGGCCTCGGTGTCGATGCTGCCAATCACCTGGTTGCTGACCACGGTCGCACCTTCCTCGACATCGATG
>WGBK01000067.1 GCA_015494335.1 Gammaproteobacteria bacterium
CCCTACGACCGCTGCGGCACGACGAGAACCTGGCAATACCGATGATGTTGCGGGCCACGGCCCTGCGCTTCCGGCTGTCGCGGCTCGAGGAATCGATGCAGGAGACGGGCGAAGAGGTTCTGCGCAAACCCGCCGACGAATTCCGCCGTATCCTCTTGCATCGGCGCAAGCCCCTGTCGGGCATGCAATAGTTATTTTCCGATACAAAAGCTGCCGAAGATACGACCCAGCAGATCCTCGGTGGTGAATTCTCCGGTGATCTCGCTGAGGGCCTGCTGGGCCTGGCGCAGATCCTCGGCCATCAGCTCGCCGCTGGCGGTATCCGCATACACAGCCCGCGCCTGTTGCAGGGCCGCCAGGGCCCGTTGCAGGGCATCGACATGGCGCGCGCGGGCGAGGAAGGCCGAATCCTCGCCGCTGCGCGCAGATTGCTGCCCCAGGATGCGGTCGATCAGGGCTTCCATGCCCTCGCCGCTACGGCTGGAGATCAGCAGCCCCTCTTCATCGGGGATTGAATCGCTCTCCAGAAGATCGGCCTTGCTGTAGACCCGGATCACCGGCAAGTCCCCCAGCCGTTCGAGTATCGCGCGATCCTCGTCGGTGATGCCGGTGGTGGCGTCGATCAGCATCAACACCGCGTCCGCCTGCTCGATCTCCTTCCAGGCCCGGCGGATGCCTTCCTGTTCCACCGGGTCGTCGGACTGGCGCAGGCCGGCGGTATCGATGACATGCAGGGGGATGCCGCGCAGGGCAATATGTTCGCGGATCACATCGCGGGTGGTTCCGGCGATCTCGGTGACGATGGCGGCATCGTAGCCGGCCAGACGATTGAGCAGACTGGACTTGCCCGCATTGGGTCGCCCCGCAATGGCGATGCGCAGGCCCTCGTTGAGCAGGCGGCCGCGCTCGGCTTCCTCGAGCACACCACGGGTATCCTCGATCAGCCTTTCGAGCCGGTCGAGCAGATCGGATTCGCCGAGGAAATCGATTTCCTCCTCGGCAAAATCCAGCGCCGCTTCGACGAAGGCACGCAGGTCGATCACCGCTTCGACCAGTCGCTGAATACGCTCGGAAAAGACGCCCTGAAGGGATTTCATCGCAGCACGCGCGGCGGCCTGGCTGCCGGATTCGATCAGGTCAGCGATGGCCTCGGCCTGGGCCAGATCCAGCTTGCCGTTGAGAAAGGCGCGTTCGGAGAATTCACCGGGTCTCGCGAGCCGACAGCCGAGTTCCAGCAGTCGCGCGAGCAGCATTTCCTGCAATACCGGGCCGCCGTGACCCT
Organism: Gammaproteobacteria bacterium; assembly: GCA_015494335.1. Classification (GTDB taxonomy): domain Bacteria; phylum Pseudomonadota; class Gammaproteobacteria; genus S144-22. The sequence continues at coordinate 1,283 of WGBK01000067.1, forward strand.
GCAGTTCGACCACGTCCTCGCCGGTGAAGGAGTGGGGCGCGACAAAGCAGAGGGCCAGTCCCTGGTCCAGAACCCGGCCCTCGGCGTCGATGAAATCGCGCAGTTGGATTCGCCCGATTTCAAGACGTGAGCGGGTCAGAGCTTCACCGATCTGCAAGGCCTTCGGGCCGGATAGGCGGATCACACCGATACCGCCGACACCCGGCGGCGTGGCGATGGCGGCGATGGTATCCCGATCGCTCATGCCGGGAAGTACGAGGTTACTTGTCCTCGCCGGATTCGATTCGCCGGGTGATGATCCATTGCTGGGCTATGGACAGGCTGTTGTTGGCTACCCAGTAGAGTACCAGGCCGGCCGGGAAGAAGGCGAAGAACACGCTGAACACCAGCGGCAGCACCATCATCACCTTGGCCTGCATCGGATCGGTGGGTGCCGGGTTCAGTTTCTGCTGGATCAGCATGCTTGCACCCATCAGAATCGGCAGGATGTAATAGGGATCCATTGCCGAAAGATCCCGTATCCACAGGAAACTGGCCTGGCGCAATTCGACATTCTCGAGCAGTGACCAATAGAGAGCGAGGAAGATCGGTACCTGAATCACCATCGGCAGGCAACCGCCCATCGGGTTGACCTTTTCTTCCTTGTACAGCTCCATCATGGCCTGGTTCATGCGCTGGCGATCATCGCCATAGCGTTCCTTCAGGGCTTTCAGGCGAGGCGTCAGCTTGCGCATGCGCGCCATCGACTTGTAGCTGGTTTCGGACAGCTTGAACAGCAACAACTTGACCGTCAGCGTCAGCAAGATGATGGCGAGACCCCAGTTGCCAACCAGACGATCGAGCCACGCCATGTACCAGGCCATGGGTTTGCTGAGAAAGGTGAGTACACCGTAATCAACAGTGAGTTCCAGACCGGGCGAGATCTCCTCCAGGCGATTGACGAGCTTTGGTCCTACGAACATTTCACTCGAGAATTCACCGGTCTGCCCGGGAGCTACGGTGACCGGCCGGGTCTTCATGCCTACGGTATAGATCCTGGGATTGCTACGGGTATTGGCCAGGGTATAGAACAGCAGTTTTTCTTCGGGCTTGGCAATGACCGTGCTGAGGAAATAATGTTGCAGCATCGCAACCCAGCCACCCACCGACTCCAGGCGCAGGGGTTCATCTTCCATGTCACCGAATTTGACCTTCTTGTACTTGATCTCGTCGTTGTAGACGACAGCCCCGGTGTAGGTATAAAGGAAGCGGGTTTTCTTGATGGGTTTGGTACGGGAAATCTGGCGATATTCGCTGCCTTTCCATTCACGGTCCGTCTTGTTGTTGACTTGATGTTTCAGATCGACCAGGTAATCACCGCGATGGAACACATAGGTCTTGATGACCTCGATGCCATCCTTTTCCCAGCGCAGGGGCACCCGCAGTTCATCCTGACCTTCGGCCAGCCGGTACTCGGACTGGGGCGCGGAAAACACATCATAGTGTGTGGGCGCCGGTGCATCGGCGGAACGCAGGCCGTTCTGCAAGACATGGATTTCTTCCGGACGCTTGTACAACAGCTCCAGATACTGGTCCGGGTGATCGACATCGACCGGGTATTTCTTCAACTTCAGGGACTCGATGACACCACCACGGGTATCGATCATCACTTCCACGACATCGGTCTCGACCCGAATCAGCTCTCCGCTGGCCGCGGCCTGCTGGTCCTGCGCCGCCGGCTCCTCCTGCGGCAGAGACTCCAACTCGGGGAGATCGCCCGCCTTCTGCGCTGCAGAGCCATTCGCCGCAGTCGCTGCCGGTTGCGACTGCTCGGTGGCGGCCGGCTTGGGGCCGTAGTCCACCTGCCACTGTTCCCAGATCAACAGGCTGACAAAGGCCAGCGCGGCATAGAGAAAGAGTCGTGTATTGTCCATTCGGATCTTTTCCGGGTTGGGATGGGTTGGAAATCAGTGCCGGTGCAGTTCGTCGGGTACCGGGTCGTGCCCGTGGCTGCCCCAAGGGTGGCAACGGCCCAGGCGCCGCAGGGAAAGCCAGGATCCGCGCAGAACGCCGAAGCGCTCGATGGCCTGGATGCTGTATTCGGAACAACTGGGCGTATAGCGGCAATTGCTGCCCAGCAGCGGGCTGATCAGCCACTGGTACAGACGGATGGGGACTATCAGGAGTTTTCGCATCGCTTGGAGATTTTATGCCAAAGCCGCTGCAGACGGGAAAAGATTTCCTTCTGCTCCAGTTCCAGGATCGGTCGGCGGATCATGACCACGACATCGATGCCAGGCAGATTCGCCCACTCCCTGCGAAAGCTCTCGCGAATGATCCGTTTGACGCGGTTGCGGTCCACCGCCCGTCGAAGCTGTTTCTTGGCAACGGCCAGTCCGAGTCGCGCGCCGTCGCCTTCCTTCCTTGGACTCACCAGCATCGTGATGTATCGATCCCCGATGCGGAAGTTGTCGGCAAAGACCTTGCCGTAGTCGCGGGCACGGGTCAGCCTGCGTGACCGGTCGAAGCCCGCGTCACCGGTCACGACCGGAACGGCCCGAAAGCGGACTAGGGCGTCAGGCGGGCGCGACCCTTGGCGCGACGGGCCTTGATGACCAGACGGCCACCACGGGTTTGCATGCGGGCGCGGAAACCGTGGGTACGGGCGCGTTTGAGATTGCTCGGTTGGTAGGTACGTTTCATGTCTGGAAGCCTCGATACGGATCAATCGCCCTTTTCGGCGAGGCGCGACAAGATACTGATACCGGCCCTCCGCGTCAATATGAATTTGCATCCCGATGCCGGAAACCGTGGGATAGCGCGGATTATTGCAATTGCAGCCCCTGTGGATAAGTAGGATAATACGCCGCCGGTTCGCCCGCCCGCGCACCGTCTCAAGCATACCCAATCCTCACAGGAGCCTAGCGTCTTGCAATCCGAACTCTGGTCACAGTGTCTCGCCCGCCTGGAACGGGATATCAGCGACAAGCAGCTGGAAACCTGGATATTGCCCCTGCAGGCCGAGGTACGGCGCAACAACCTGCTGCTGCATGCCCCGAACCGCTTCGTCATGGACTGGGTGAAGAAGAACTTCCTCGACCAGATCCAGACCATCCTGCTCGATCTCGACGATACCAAGAGCATGACCGTGTCCCTGACCATCGGCAGCAGCCAGCCGGCCGATCCGGCCGAGGCCACCGGGGAAATCCTGCCCGTCGGCAAGCCGAAGTCGTCTCCCTATCCGTCGGGTCTGAATCCCGACCAGGTTTTCGACAATTATGTCGAGGGCAAGTCGAACCAGCTTGCGCGCGCTGCCAGTTATCAGGTCAGCAGCGAACCGGGCTCCGAGTACAATCCGCTCTACATCTACGGCGGCACCGGCTACGGCAAGACACACCTGATGCAGGCGGCCGGCAACCGCATACTCGAGCTGCGCCCCGAGGCCACGGTCATCTATGTCAACTGCGAGCGCTTCGTATCCGACATGGTCAAGGCCCTGCAGCACAGCAAGATCAACCAGTTCAAGAACTTCTACCGCAACGCCGACGCCCTGCTGATCGACGACATCCAGTTTCTTGCCGACAAGAACCGCTCCCAGGAGGAATTCTTCCACACCTTCAATTCCCTCTACGAAGCCAATGCGCAGATGATCATCACCTGCGATCGCTCGCCGCGGGAGATCGACGGTCTCGACGACCGTATCCGCTCCCGCCTCGGCTGGGGCCTGACCGTCGATATCAAGCCGCCGGACCTGGAAACCCGTGTCGCGATCCTGCGCAGCAAGGCGGATCAGCGCGGCGTGGAACTGCCGGAACCGGTCGCCTTCTTCATTGCCGACCGTTTCAAGTCCAACATCCGCGATCTCGAGGGCGCTCTGAAGCGCGTGGTCGCACACGCCCAGTTCACTCATCGGGCGATTACCCAGGAACTGGCCCGCGAAGCCCTGAAGGAACTGCTGGCAGCCCAGGAGAAGCAGGTCTCCATCGACAACATCCAGAAAACCGTGGCCAGCTATTTCAAGGTATCGATTGCCGATCTGCTGTCCAGCCGTCGCACGAGATCCATCACCCGACCGCGGCAGATGGCGATGGCCCTGTGCAAGCAGCTGACGCGTCATTCCCTGCCGGAGATCGGCAATGCCTTTGGCGGACGCGACCACACCACGGTGCTCCATGCCTGTCGCAAGGTCGAGGAGCTTCGCCGCGAGGACGAACGATTCAGTGAGGATTTCGAAAACTTGCAGAGAATCCTCGGCACTTGAAAAGAACAGGTAACAAGGTGCTGGTTACCTCTGGGCAAGCTGTGGATAAATCCGGGGCTTGTACAGATCGGATTTTTACCCTAGCTTATCCACAGCTTGTTGACCTTCCGGCAACAGCTTTGCGGAACAAGAAATCAATACAAGTTATTGATTTATAA
>WGBK01000068.1 GCA_015494335.1 Gammaproteobacteria bacterium
GTGTAACCTACCGCCTGCTGGTGGCCGGCGAACCCGCGGCCGTGAAGCGTTTTGAGCAGATCATCCGGCCGCTGCTGCGCGAAGGCCAGCAGCTGCAGACCTTGGACAATGCGCGACCGGAAATGCGCAACGCACTGGAACGCACACGACGCTTCTTCTCCCTGGCCACCCTGTTGACGCTGGTGATTGTGATGGTGGCCATTGCCATCAGCGCCGGCCATGCCGCAGCGCGGGAGGAAACCACGGTGGCCGTGATGCGCAGTTTCGGTATCTCCGGGCGACGCCTGCTGGGCCATTATCTGTTGCAGCTGTTCAAGCTGTGGGCCTTGGCGACACCGCTCGGGCTGCTGCTGGGGTGGATGGCGCAATTCCCGTTGCAATGGCTGCTCGGAGCCTGGTTTGGCCTGCGCCTGCCCGAGGGCGGAGGTTCGGCCTATGTGCTGGGGGCCGCGGTGGGCGCGCTGGCGCTGCTGGGTTTCAGTCTGCCGCCGATCCTGCGCCTGCTCGCCACGCCGCCACTGCGGGTGTTGCGCGATCGTTCCCTGCTGCCGGACGGGCGTGCCCGGTTGTTGCAGCTCATCAGCCTCGTCAGTCTGTTTGCGATCTTGTGGCTGATGCTCGGGCAGGCTCGTCTGGCGCTGCTGTTGCTGGGCGTGATCCTGCTCATCGGCCTGTTTCTGCCACTGTTGCTGCGTGCGCTGCTGCGCCTGCTCGAGGGAAGAAAACGATCCGGCTTCTGGCTCGCCGGTTATCTCTACAGCCGGCTGCTGGCGCCAGGGCGTCATGCCCTGCTGGTGATGTCCGGCTTCAGCCTGACCCTGTTGTCGCTGTTGTTGCTGACGCAGGTCAAGGACCAGTTGCTGGCGGACTGGGAGTTGCAACTGCCCGCGGACAAGCCGAATTTCTTTCTCGTCAATATTCCGGCGGATGCGGTTGCGGAGCTGGAAGCCTATCTTGCCGGGGAGGGCATCCCGGCTTCACGTGCTTACCCGCTGGTGCGCGGTCGCCTGCGCGCCATCAATGGCGTATCCGTGACCCGGCTGCGCCTGCAGGGCAACGAGGCACATCGTCTGGTGAACCATGTCTTCCACCTCAGCTGGAGTGATGAACTGCCGCAGGACAACGAGACTGTGGCCGGCCGGTGGCAGCCGGAACAGGGTCTTTCCCTGGAGCAGGACATGGCCCGCGAGCTGGGTATTGGACTGGGCGATCGCCTGCAGTTCTCTGTGGGCTCACGCCTGTTCGAGGCTCCGGTGACCAGCCTGCGCAGCGTGCAGTGGGACAATTTCCAGCCCAATTTCTATGTTCTGGCACCCGAATCCCTGGTACAGGGGCTGCCGCAGACCTGGCTGATGAGCGCCTATGTCGCTCCGGGGAAGCGCGAGGCCCTGAAGATCCTGTTGCAGCGCTTTCCCGGGGTGACAATGCTGGATGTGTCGGAGCTGATGGCGCGCATCGAGGGCATCATCGAACGCGCCAGCCTGTCGCTGCAGTTCTTCCTCGGTTTTGCCCTGCTGGCGGGATTGCTGGTGCTGCTGTCGGCGTTGCAGGGTTCGCGCGAGGATCGCGAACGCGAGATGGCGTTGCTGCGTGCCCTGGGCGCGACCGGAGCCCAGGCTATGCGCTCCCAGGCCGGCGAATTGCTGCTGATGGGCTTGCTGGTCGGTTTCTTTGCATCGCTGCTGGCGCAGCTGGTCGGCTGGGGTGTGGCGGTCTACTGGTTCGATCTTGCGCCCGCACTGGCGCCCGGGCTGTGGGTCATCGGCATCGCCACCGGCCTGCTGATGATCGTGCTGCCGGGCCTGTGGTTCCTGCGCCGCAGCCTGTCGGTCAGCCCGATGCAGTTGCTGCGCAGTTGATTCCTTCCATGTTGTTCGGTCGTGATATATTTACCGGTTTCCAGCTGCCGTATTGGACACCAGCGAGATGAACGAGCCCAGCGCCATCAGCCTGGAACAGTGCCGCGAGCGCCTGGCCGCCCATGTCGAATGGGACGATGACCTGGAATCGGCACTGCAACACGCCTACAAGGCCGAAACCCCGAGCCCTTGCCGGCCGAGGGCCCTGGATGCCGCGCTGCGGCTGGTCGATTTCGATATCGACAAGCCGACCCTGGTGGCCACCCTGCTCAGTGATCCCGCTACCCGTGAGCAACTGGATGAAACCCGGATTCGCGAACGATACGGTGAAGAGATCCTGCAACTTTGGCAGGACATCCACAAGCTCAACAGCCTGCAAGCCTGTAACGAGGACAGTTTTCGCACCCCCGAGCAGGCGGAAAAGCTGCGCCGTCTGTTGATGGCAATCATCCGCGATGTGCGGGTGATGCTGATCAAGCTCTGCTACCGTGCCGCGCGGATGCAACGGCTCAAGTACTGCGACTACGAGCAGCGCCGCTGCCTGGCGCGCGA
>WGBK01000069.1 GCA_015494335.1 Gammaproteobacteria bacterium
GATCTTGTCCATGGTCAGCGTATAGATGATGAAAGCGACGATGGCAGCGCTCACCACGGAGAGGATGACCAGAAACATGCCGATCTGCCTGGCCGAGGTGGCGATCAGCTTGCCGATGAGGATCTCCTCCATCTCCACGCGATCGTAGACGGTCAGTCTTTTCCAGCGCCGGATCGGCTCGGCCACCTCTTCCGGGGTGTAGCCCGGCTCGAGGCGCACCAGGATGGCGTTGACATAGCTGTTGGTGGTCTGGGAGGTGATAATGGCGTCCAACAAGCCCGGCACGTTGGGACGGTCGAACGCCGGATTGGATGCCGTGCGGCGGCGCTGCATCAAGATGGCGTCATTGTCCTTGAGGAACTGCGCTTCCTGGGCATCCTTGAGGGGAATGAACACCATGGGGTCGCCGTTGGAGGAGACCATGCGGCGGGTGAGCCCCACCACGGTGTAGCGGTTGCGGCGGATTTTCAGCTCGTCACCCAACTGGAAACCGGTAGCGATGTCGGCCACTGCCTCGTAATGGCCGCGGGTGATCTGTCGTCCCGCGACGAGATGCGGTGGCCAGCCGGGATCCCCCGGATTTCCCGCCATGATGCCCACCACCATCGCGCGCACATCCCGCCGGCCGTGGCGCACCTGCATGGTGAGATAGGTGACATTGGCGGCGCTGGCCACGCCGGGTATCGCGCGGATGCCGCGCCACAGGTCGTCATAGAGGCTGGAAGACTCGGCATAGGGGCCGAGGGTGTCACGCTGTACCACCCACAGATCGGCACCGCTGTTGTCGAGGAGCGCCTTGCCGTCAGCGACCATGCCGCGGTATACCCCCGCCATGGTCAGGGTGACGCCGATCAACAGGCCCAGTCCGATGCCGGTGAAGATGAACTTGCCCCAGGTGTGCAGGATGTCGCGTCCCGCCAGGCTGATCATGGCGCGGCCCTCGGGATCTGCTCGACCACATGGATGCGGCTGTGTGCGCTCAGCGCCTTCTCGCTGTAAACCACAATGTGCTGGCCTTCCCTTAGGCCGTCGAGCACCTGCACCCGGCCATCGAGATCGCTGCGCCCAAGTTCGACCGGCACGAAACGAAGGCTATCGTCTGCCAGCAGCCAGACGCCGCGCTGGCCGTCGACCTCGCGGATCCCGGCATTGGGAATCACGGGGCGGGCTGGCAGTGGGGCCAATGAAACTGTCACCTCTGCCAACTCGCCGAGCGGCGGCATCGGCTGGGGCTGTCGTTCGAACACGATCTTGGCCAACATCTCCTGGGTCACCGCGTCTGCCAGCGGTTCCACGCGCAGCACCCGTCCCGGCAGGAGCTGGTCGTGGCGCGATCGCAGGCGCACCATGGCGGGCAGGCCGGCCACCAGCCCTTCGGCGCTGATCTGATCGAAACGGGTGTCGATCCAGAGGATCGTTGGGTCGATCACCTCCACCACGGCTTGACCGGCCATTACCGCGGTGCCTGGATTGGCTTGGCGAGCCACAACCAGACCCGCCACCGGGGAGACGAGCTTCAGGTGACTGCGTTGGGCACGCAGGGCTTCGAGATCGGCTCGAATGCGTTTCACTTCATCGCGCGCCACTGCCAAAGCGGCATCGGCCACGGCCTGTTCCTGGCGCTTAGTGGCGACCGTTTCCTCGCTGGCGCCCTTCACGCCGAGCAACTGCTCGTAACGCCGCGCCTGGGTTCTGGCGTAGAGCGCCTTGGCCTCCGCCTGCTTCACCGCGGCCCTGGCCGCCTTCAGTGCCGCCTGTTGGGCGCGAATGCGGGCATCGAGATCGACCGGATCCATTTCGCCCAGCACCTGGCCTGCCTGGACCCGGTCGCCGACATCCACATACAGATGCCTGACCCGCCCGGCCACGGTCGGCCCAATCTTGTAGGTGTAGCGCGCCTGCACCGTGCCAATACCAAACAGCCCCGGCTTGATCGGCTGTGATTTCACCTCCGCAACGGTCACTGCGATGGGCGCCAGGGGTCCGGAGCGCAGCGCAACATAGACGAACAGAATGAGCAGCGGCACGATCACCGCAATCAGGGCGAAGGTTCGGCGTTGCTGCGCGGGCAGTTTCATTTCCCGCTCCCGATGCCGCGGCGATAGAGGGCGAACACGCCCGGTGCCTCGCGGCGCATGTGCGCCACATCGCCAGCCAGCAGCGACTGCATTACCAGTCCCTGAATCGCGCCAATGAAGGCCGTGGCAGCGGCATTTTCATCCAGCTCCGGATCGAGCTCCCCGCAGGCCTTGCCGCGCTCCAGGAGCGCCCGCAATCGTTCTCCGTAACGCCGGATCAAGGTCTGGGCCATGCGTTTGGCCGGAGTAGTTTCGGCTTTCTGCAGTTCTCCGAACAACAATCGGGGC
>WGBK01000070.1 GCA_015494335.1 Gammaproteobacteria bacterium
CCCGAAACGCCGGTATTCGTGGTCGGTGACGACGACCAGTCGATCTACGGCTGGCGTGGCGCGCGCATCGAGAACATCCAGCACTTCGAGCAGGACTTTCCCGGCACCCGGGTCATCCGCCTGGAGCAGAACTACCGTTCCACCGCGACCATCCTCAAGGCCGCCAACGCGCTGATCGACAACAACCGCGGCCGCCTCGGCAAGAAGCTCTGGACCGCCGGTGACGAGGGCGAGCCGATCCTCTATTACAACGCCTACAACGAAAAGGACGAGGCGCGCTTTGTCGTCGATCGCATCGAGGACTGGGTGGCCCAGGGACGCAGCCGCAACGACATTGCGGTGCTCTACCGCTCCAACGCGCAATCCCGGCAGTTCGAGGAAGTCCTGGTCTCGCGGGGTATTCCCTACCGCGTGTATGGCGGCTTGCGCTTCTTCGAGCGCGCCGAGATCAAGGATGCCCTGGCCTGGCTGCGCATGACTGTCAACCCGATGGATGACGGCTCCTTCGAGCGTACCGTCAATCATCCGCCGCGGGGGCTGGGGCAGAAAAGCGTGGATCGCATCCGCGAACGGGCGCGCGATGAACGCATCTCCTTGTGGTCCGCCGCCCTGCAGTTGATCGGCGAGAACTCGCCGCTGGCCGCGAGGGCGCGCAACGCGCTGGCCGGCTATGTCGAGCTGGTGCAGCGCCTGACCGAATCCTGTCGCGATCTCAAGCTGTCGCAACAGATCCGCCTGTGCATCGAGGACTCCGGGCTGCAGGCCCATTTCGAGAAGGACCGCAGCGACCGTGGCGAGGCCCGCCGCGAAAACCTGCAGGAACTGATCGGCGCCGGCAAGGCTTTCGAGATGGAGGTCAGCGACGAGGAGAACAGCCTGCCGCCGCTGGAAGCCTTCCTCAGCCATGCTGCGCTGGAGGCGGGTGAGGCCCAGGCCGACGAATGGGAGGAGTGCGTGCAGCTGATGACCCTGCACTCGGTCAAGGGCCTGGAGTTCCCGCTGGTGTTCCTGGTCGGCATGGAAGAAGGCCTGTTTCCCCATCAGCGCAGCAGCGAGGAACCGGGACGCATCGAGGAAGAACGCCGGTTGTGCTATGTCGGCATCACCCGCGCGCGCGAACAGCTGGTGGTGACCAGCGCCGAGGTGCGCCGGCTCTATGGCAGCGAGACCTACAATGTGGCATCCCGTTTCCTGCGCGAGATTCCGCCTGAGCTGATGCAGGAAATCCGCCCCAAGGCCCAGTTCAGCCGGCCGGTGTACAGCTCGCCGCAGCGGGTTTCGCAGCAACAGGTGGAAGAAGAGGCCGGTGTCTATGTCGGTCAGCGCGTCGAACACGCCAAGTTCGGGCCGGGCGTGGTCCTCAATCTCGAAGGCGCCGGAGCCCAGGCCCGGGTTCAGGTCAACTTCGAACAAGCCGGCAGCAAGTGGTTGATGCTTTCGCTGGCGAAACTGAATCCGCTCTAGAATCTTCTCGTTCTGCTCTCTCTCCGATGGGGTATATTAGTGATTTCTAATAGAAACCCTTTGACTATATTAGTATTTGCTAATACAGTGCGCCCCATCAAGACATTTGATGCAGGGGAGTTGTGCAATCCGCGCTACACGAAGGCGAATTGCACAACTTCTCGAAGATTCCATTACTTTTGACATTGAGGACCAACATCATGAAGAAAATCATCACTGCAGCCGCCATCCTGTTTGCCGCCACCTCCGTTCAGGCCGGCAGCTTCCCGTTCTTCGGCGACAACAACAACAGCAATGGCTACGGCAACTACTACGGCGACGGTTACGGCAACGGAAATGGTTACGGCAACTACTACGGTAACGGCGATGCGCGTGGTCGCGGCAACGGTCGCGGTCGTGGCAACGGCTCCGGCGAAGGCGAGTTCACCATGAGCTTCAAGGGCCGTGCCAAGAGCGACTGGGACACCGACATGACCGCCGACAGCGATTTCCAGGGCAACGGAAACGGCAACTACTACGGCAACTATTATGGAAATGGTTACGGTAACGGTTACAGCAACTACTATGGCGCCAACGGCAATGCTCCGGCTTACGGCTACGGCTATGCTCCGGCACCGGTCGCCGCTGCTCCGGTAGCCCAGCCTGCTCCGGCTCCCGCCAAGTAAGACCCTGCCCACCTCCCCCGTGGAGGTCAGCAATCAAAGCCCCGGCTCGTTGGCCGGGGTTTTTTGTGTGGAACATGATCGAAAGGTCGAAACAATACCGTTTGTCGTTCGAACGCCTCCGTTTGTCTTCTGTCCCGGCAAGCCGGGCAGGCTGGGCTATATATATCAGCGTAAGGATTCGTTGAGTGGGGAAACCGGTACAACGGTTTACCGGGTCTGCGTCAGCCAGGCCGATACTACCGCTCCCCAGACAGTGGTCTTTGCATGTATGTCCTCCTTTGGTTATGTAGAGTGATTAATGTCATTCAGCTGACACCATTACGGCCAGTCTCCGACTGGCCGTTTTTTTATGCCTTTAAGGTCATGGATTGATGACACGGTCTCACCCCTTCCGGGACCGTGCATATTTGCCATAACTGCCTGCACTGGTACTACAGTAACAGCCTCCGGGGTTTCTGCTATTCTCCTCCTTTTGCCTGCGGTCGGAGATATTGTGATGGTGAAATACTTCCTGACTTCCAGGCGTCTGTTCTCGATGCCCAAATCAATCATTGCATGCACAAGACCCTGCGCAAACTGCTCGAAAAGAATCAACTGACAGCGGATCATGCGCCGTCCGACGAGCAGTGGTCGGATTTTCTGCTGCAGGTGGATGAGCGCCTGCATCAACTGAAGAAACGCTTCAAGCGCGAGCGGCGCATGGCCCGCGAACGCCTCGGCAGTTTCGAACGGCTGGAACAGGTGCTGCAGTCGCGTCTTGAAGCCATCCTCTATGCCTTTCCGGACCTGCTGATCCTGCTAGACGAGGAAGGCACCAATCTCGAGATTCTCGCCGGTGACCGGCACCTGCTGTTCCAGCCGGCGCACAAGATGCTGGGCCGTCGGATTGAAGAAATCTTCGACGAGGAGAGAGCGGGATTCTTCATGAAGGTCTTGCGCAAGGCGCTGTCCAGCGGGCAGATGCAGGTCATCGAGTACGAACTCGCGATTGATGATGGCACGCGCCAGTTCGAGGGTCGGATGCTGCCGCTAGGCTACCAGGTGGACGGCAAGGATACCCTGCTGTACCTGGCCAGGGATATCACCGACCGCAAGCAGGCCGAGGCCCAGCGGCGGCTGCTCGACAATGTGCTCAACAGCGCCAACGAGGGGCTGGTGATCGTCGGGCCGGATCGCAGGGTGTTGTATGCCAACGAGGCCGTGGCCCGCCTCACCGGCTACAGTGTCGAGGAACTGATGAGCGAGGGCGAGGGCTTTCTGCGCCACGATCTCGATCTGGCACTGTGCGACGAGATCTGTGCCATTGCCCATGCCGGCGATCACTTCAGCCGGGAGATTCTGCTGCATCATCGCCATCAGGGTGCGACGCCGATCCTGCTCAGCCTCAACACGGTGCGCAACGAGGATGGGGAGATCGACTATTTCGTCGGCGTGTTGGCCGATATCTCCGAGATCCGCAAGAGCCAGGAACAGCTGGAACACAGTGCCACCCACGATGTGCTGACCGGACTGCCGAACCGGCTGCTGTTCGAAGAACGCCTGACCCATCTGATTCCCCATGCGATGCGGCGGGGGCAGACCGGAGCCATTCTTTTCCTCGACCTGGATCGTTTCAAGACCATCAACGATTCCCTCGGACACAGCGTCGGCGACGAGCTGTTGCAGCTGGTGGCCTCGCGTCTGCTGTCCGTGTGCCGGGGCGAGGATACGGTGGCGCGCTTCGGCGGAGACGAGTTCGTGGTACTGGTGGAGGAATGCGCGGGCAGCAGCGACGCAATAGCGCTGGCGGAAAAGATTCTCGGCCTGTTCGATACCCCGTTCCGCATCCAGTCCTACGAGCTGAATGTGACCACCAGTATCGGAATCGCGCTGTTTCCCCAGCAAGGCCGTCAGGCGGAGCAACTGCTGAAACAGGCCGATGCGGCGGTGTACGCGGCAAAAGCGGCTGGGCGCAACGGCTACCGTTTGTTTGCACGCGAATATCTGGAGTCGGCCATTGCCGGTCTGACCCTGGAAAACGAGTTGCGCCACGCAATCGAACACAACGAATTCGAGCTCTACTACCAGCCGCAGTATTCGCTGGTGACGGAACGGATCAGCGGTTTCGAGGCCCTGATTCGCTGGCATCATCCCAAGCGCGGGGTGGTGATGCCGGGGGCTTTTGTCCCCATCGCCGAGTCCATCGGTCTGATCGACGAGATCGGCCTGTGGGTGTTCCAGGAAGTCTGCAAGCAGGTGGTGGAGTGGAGCGAAAAAGGGCTGTCCTTTGGCCGCATCTCCTTCAACCTGTCCCAGCGTCAGCTGATGGAGAGCAACCTGGCTGACATGTTCCTGACCCTGCTCGAGGGGACCGGGGCCATGGCGCAGGCTGATCGCATCGAATGCGAGATCACCGAAAGCCTGATCATCAAGCAGCTGGACACAGCCCTGGACACCATACATCAGCTCAAGGAAACCGGAATGACGCTGGCCATCGACGACTTCGGCACCGGCCATTCCTCACTGATCAACCTCAAGCGTTTCCCCCTGGACCGGCTCAAGATCGATCGTGAGTTCGTGCGCGACATCGGCCGAGACCGCAACGACGAGGGCATCATCAATGCCACACTCGCCCTGGCAAAGGGCTTCCAGCTCGAGGTCATCGCCGAAGGGGTCGAAAACGAGTTGCAGAAGGCCTTTCTCAAGGAAATCGGCTGCCACGAGATCCAGGGTTTCCTGATGAGCCCGGCGCTTCCGGTGGACGAGGCCGAGGCCCTGCTGTTGCAGGAGCCGGACAAGGAAAACGAGAATGGCGAGAAAAACGGATAAACATCAGGGTTTTCTGATATACTCCGTGGCCGAACACCCCCCACCCTGAGAATACCCCCCGAATGACCACTGAATCCGAAGTTTCCTTCCGGGAGCTTGCGCTGCCCGATGCTGTCCTTGAATCCCTGACCCGCCTGGGCTACGAACGGCCTTCGCCGATCCAGGCCGCCTGCATACCCGCCCTGCTCGACGGGCGTGACATCATCGGTCAGGCCCAGACCGGCACCGGCAAGACCGCGGCCTTTGCGCTGCCGCTGCTGTCGCGTGTCGATGTGAACAACCTGAACCCGCAGCTGCTGGTACTGGCGCCGACCCGCGAACTGGCGATCCAGGTCGCCGAGGCCTTCAAGTCCTATGCATCCGGCATCAAGGGCTTCCATGTACTGCCGATCTACGGCGGACAGTCCTACGATATCCAGCTGCGCCAGCTCAAGCGCGGTGTGCACGTGGTGGTCGGCACCCCCGGTCGCGTCATGGATCACATCAACCGCAAGACCCTCAAGCTCGACCAGCTGCAGGCGCTGGTGCTCGACGAGGCCGACGAGATGCTGCGCATGGGCTTCATCGACGATGTCGAATGGATCCTCGAGCGCACCCCCGAGCAGCGGCAGATCGCCCTGTTCTCGGCCACCATGCCGGCGGTGATCAAGAAGGTGGCGCAAAAATACCTGCGTAATCCGGAACACATCCAGATCAAGAGCCGCACCAAGACGGCAGCCACCATCGAGCAGAAGTTCGTCACCGTGAAGGGACATCAGAAGCTCGATGCCATGACGCGGCTGCTCGAGGTGGCCGATTTCGACGCTGCCCTGGTGTTCGTGCGCACCAAGACCGCGACCGTGCAACTGATGGAAAAGCTCGAGGCCCGGGGTTATGCCTGCGAGGCGCTTAACGGCGACATCCCGCAGAAATCCCGCGAGCGCACCATCGACCGCCTGAAGAAGGGCAAGATCGATATCGTCATCGCCACCGATGTGGCGGCCCGCGGCCTCGATGTCGATCGCATCGAGCTGGTCATCAACTACGACATTCCCTACGACGCGGAATCCTATGTCCACCGCATCGGCCGTACCGGCCGTGCCGGTCGGGCCGGGCGCGCGATTCTGTTCGTCACGCCGAAGGAGCGCCATCTGCTGCGCAGCATCGAGCGCATGACCCAGCAGAAGATCGAGCCGCTGATGTTGCCGAGCAACCAGGAGATCAACGAACAGCGCGTCGGCAAGTTCAAGCGCAAGGTGCTGGATGTGCTGGAAAACAAGGACCTGGGCAGTTGTCTGCCGGTGGTATCCGAGCTGGTCGAGGAAACCGATGCCGATCCGCTGGAGATCGCCGCGGCCCTGATGAAGATGCTGCAGGGCGACGAGCCGCTGCGAGTCAGCGATTCCGCGCCGGCCGCTCATTCCGCGCCCGCCCGCGAGGAGCGTTTCGAGGAACGCCGGCCCCGGGAGCCGAGACGCGAGAAACCCCTGGAACTGCAGCCGCGACCGCTGAAGGACTACCCCGATGTCGTCATGCAGCGTTACCGGCTGGGCGTTGGTTATGCCGATGGGGTCAAGCCCGGCAATATCGTCGGTGCGATCGCCAACGAGGCCGAGCTGGACAGCTGTTACATCGGTAATATCGACATCCATGACGATTTCACCCTGGTGGACCTGCCGGACGGCATGCCCAAGGAAGTGATGCAGATCCTGTCCCGCGCCCGTGTCGCAGGCCGGCCCCTGGCCATACGGCCAGTAAGGCCCGACGATCGTCCCGAGACCCTGTCGGCCGCCGACAGCCGCCCGCCTCGTTCGGTGTCAAGGGGTCCGGCCCGTGAGGAGCGGGGCTTCAAGGGCAAGCCAAAGGGCAAGAAGCTCAAGCACAAGGGCAAGGCGAAGAAGGGCAAGCGCCCCGCCGTGGCCTTGCGCAAGCAGCAGAGCAAGGCGGGCAAGAATGTAGGCGCCTGATCGGGGTTATTGCGCCTCGGCAGGAGCAGGCTGCAGCTGTTTTTTCAGAAGCAGCAGGAAGACAGCGGCCGAGATACCCGAGGAGCCGAAGATCATCAGCATCACCATGATCTGATAGCGCGCCGCCACCAGCGGCGACACACCGGAAAGAATCTGCCCGGTCATCATGCCGGGAAGGGACACGAGTCCGACCGCCATCAAGGCATTGAAGATCGGTATCATCGAGGCTTGGTAGGCCTTGTTGCGCGCCGCCAGGTAGTTGCCGTCGCGCTCGAACTCGCTGTAGAAGCGCTCGCCGGCGAGGCTGATGGTGTTCATCGCGTTGGAGAAGATCATGCCGGCGATGGGAATCAGCACCTGGGGCTTGTACCAGGGTGCCAGATGCATCACCCCCTGGGTGATGACGACGAGGGTGAAAACCCCGCCGATGACGATCGACAGCAGGGTCAGCCCGAACAGTGGCATGGCCGGGCCGGGCAGGGAGTCCAGCGTGATCCAGCTGGCGGCCAGCAGCATCAGGGACAACACGCCGGTGATCAGGTAGGGGCTGTCGCTGTCGAAGATGAAGGCCAGCACATAGCCGATCAACAGAAGCTGGAGCAGCATGCGTGCCAGCGACAGAAGGGCGCGGCGTTTCGGCAGCGACCAGCGATGCAGAAACCCCAGCGTGATCAGTACCGGGATCAGGCCCCAGGCAAGATCCTTCAGTTCGATGATGATCACGGCTTCGCGAGTCCGACGGAACCGGTTATCGGCATGGCCTCAGGGTGCCCGGCTCACAGCAGGTGCTTGCCGTCGAAGACGCTTACCTCCAGCGCCAGCGGATCCTCGACCTCTTCCAGGCAGGCGACATTGCAACGGAAATGGCCGGG
>WGBK01000071.1 GCA_015494335.1 Gammaproteobacteria bacterium
AAAATCCAGCGCTTCAACGCCCTGGCCGAGATGCTGACCGGGGTATCGCGCGAGCTGGCTCTCGGCCAGCCGGTGGACCAGGTCTATCGCACCGAAGCGGCCGAGGATGCCTCCCTGTCACGGCATCCGGGGGTGGAGCGTCGTCATCGCCTGCTCCTGCTGGCGCCGGGGCGCAGCCTGCATATCGCCGAGTCGCGCAGCCGCTGGAAGGATGACCGGGGACGCGAGCTCGGCTGGGTGATCCTGTTCCGGGACATCACCGAGGACTACCGCCTGCGCCGCGAGCTGCGGGAAAGCGAGTCCCGGTTCCAGGATTTTGCCGATACCGCGGCCGATCTCTACTGGGAAATGGATGCCGAGCTGCGCTTCACCCGCGTCTCCGGCAAGGTGCGTTTTCTGATGGGGCATGAGCCCGAATTCGTGCTCGGAAAGACCCGGCAGGAACTCTACGCCGGCCAGCCGATCGAGCACAGCGAACACTTCCGTCGTCATATCGAGATGCTCGAGAAGCGCCAACCCTTCCGGGATTTCATCGCCAGTTGGCGCTGGGAAGATGGCGGCATGCGCTATGTGTCGATCAGTGGCCGTCCGTTGTTCGATGATCAGGGCCGCTTCCTGGGTTATCGGGGCGTCAGCCGGGATATCACCGAAAGCAAGCAGGCGGAGGAGCGTCTGCGCCACCAGGCCCTGCACGACCAACTCACCGGCCTGCCCAACCGCAGCCTGATCCTGGATCGGCTGGAGCAGCTCATCGCCCTGGGGCGCAGAAACGGCCAGCAGGTGGCGGTACTGTTCATTGATCTCGACGATTTCAAGAAGATCAACGACAGCCTAGGTCACGAAACCGGGGATCGCCTGCTGCTCGATGTGGCCGATCGCCTGCAGGGAACCCTGCGGCATTGCGACAGCGTGGGCCGTCTGGGTGGTGATGAATTCATCGTGCTGATTCCGGACCTGGAGCAACCGCGGCAGATCCTCGACCTGGCCGACAAGCTGCGCAAGTCCCTGCTGGAACCCTTTGTCGTCGACGGACGCGAGTTGCAGGTCTCCGCGAGCATCGGCATTACCAGCTTTCCCGAGGATGGCGAGGAGCCTTCCGAGTTGCTGCGCAAGGCGGATACGGCCATGTACCAGGCCAAGGCCCGTGGACGCAATGCCTGTGCCTTTTTCACCGAAGAAATGAACCGCAGCCTGCAGCGCCGTCTCGAGGTCGAGGAACGGCTGCTCGGCGCTCTCGAGCGGGGCGAGCTGTTCCTGGTCTATCAGCCCAAGATCGAATTGTCGACGGCCCGGTTGGCCGGTTTCGAGGCGCTGTTGCGCTGGAACAATCCGCAACTGGGCAGGGTGTCGCCCGAGGAATTCATTCCGCTGGCCGAGAACAGCGGCCAGATCATCCCGATCGGCGATTTTGTGTTGCAGCAGGCACTGGATTTCATTTGCCGCTGGCAGGAGCGTGGGCTTCCGGCGGTTCCGGTGGCGATCAACCTGTCGCCGCGGCAGTTCCGTCAGCCGGAGCTGGCGAGTCATATCGCCGAATCCCTCGACCGACGCGATCTGCCCGGTTCGGTGCTGGAGCTGGAGATCACAGAAGGCGTGCTGCTCAGTGGCCACGAAACCGTGAGCCAGTCCCTGCGAGAGCTTTCGCGACAGGGAATCCTGCTGGCGATGGATGACTTCGGCACTGGCTATTCCTCTCTCGGCTACCTGCGCGAGTTTCCCTTCGATGTGCTGAAAATCGACCGCAGCTTCATCAACGGCATCGAGGAGCGCGATGCCGATCGCGAACTTGTTGACGCGGTCGTGGCCATGGCCCAGCGACTGAAACTGCGAGTGGTTGCCGAGGGAGTGGAAAAGCCGGAACAGCGAAGGCTGTTGCAGGAGATCGGTTGCGATCATGTCCAGGGCTGGCTGTTCGGCAAGCCGATGAGCGAGCAGGAACTGCAGCAGCGGTTTGGCGCCCAATAGGGCAGATTCAGTCCGTCATGCTCATGAATGGTCATGACAACGGCAAATCGGTTATCATGCAGGGGCAAGTCAGCTCGATGACCGCTGGCGTCGCAAGACGCTGGAGGAAAGTCCGGGCTCCGCAGGGCAGGACGCCAGGTAACGCCTGGGGGGCGAAAGCCCACGGAAAGTGCCACAGAAAACAAACCGCCCAAGCAGCCTCGGCTGCCGGCAAGGGTGAAAAGGTGCGGTAAGAGCGCACCGCGCTGCCGGTAACGGCAGTGGCAGGGTAAACCCCGTCCGGAGCAAGACCAAATAGGGAAGCCATGGCGTGGCCCGCGCCGCTTCCGGGTTGGTCGCTTGAGGCCTCGTGGCGACACGGGGTCCAGATGAATGGTCATCCTCGACAGAACCCGGCTTACAGGCTGGCTTGCCTTGATTCATGACAGCCGCCGCCAAGGTATTCCTGGCGGCGGCTTTTTCTTGGGTCTTCCATGATCCATTCTTCGTATGATCTTCTCGATTTGTTCTCTTTTGAGGGCGTGCAACCCCCGGTTTGCGTCAATTCCTGAGACTTTACTTTAAGTTCTCCTCCTTAGTCGTTGATTGAAAGAGCGATTGTTCTTCCGGGGCAGAAAACATCGCTAAGTCCTTGTTGTCGTTGAAGAAATGCGACGCCATTCATCCGTTTTTTTCTTGACTTGTGGGTTTTGAAAGCCATACTGTGTACATTGGTGGGGGATAGTGTCATTTAGTGGAATAACAGGACAACAACACGGTGCTGAAATTTCGGGGAGCTTCCAATCTGACGATCGATTCGAAAGGGCGCATGGTCTTGCCTGCGCGCTATCGGGATCGTCTGGCCGAAATTTGCGGCGGTCAACTGGTGGTGACCATCGACACGGATCAGCCCTGCCTGCTGATCTATCCGCTCAACGAGTGGGAAATCGTCGAGGAAAAGATCAACGCCCTGCCGGGCTTCAACAAGGCCGTGCGGCGCATTCAGCGCAAGCTGATCGGCTATGCCACCGATGTCGAGGTGGACGGCAACGGACGCATCATGCTCTCCCAGCCCCTGCGCGACTATGCCCACCTGGAAAAGAAGGTGGTGCTGATCGGCCAGGGCAACAAGTTCGAGCTGTGGGATCAGCAGCGCTGGGAGCAGCTTTGCCAGGAGGACGACGATGACGAGGAAATCCCGCCGGCGCTGATGGAGTTGTCGCTGTGAGCGGCGGGCAACACCGGCCGGTGTTGCTCGGGGAGGTCATCGACGCCCTGGCAATCCGGCCCGACGGCCTGTATGTGGACGGCACCTATGGACGCGGCGGACATTCGCGGGAGATCCTGCAGCGCCTCGGCGAACAGGGTCGCCTGTTGGTGATGGATCGCGACCCCCAGGCCATAGCCGCGGCCGAGGCCGAGCATGGCGAGGATCAGCGGGTGACCATCATTCACGACGAATACGCGCAGCTGGACAATTATCTCGAGCGTCTTGGCTGGTTGGAACAGGTCGATGGCTTGCTGCTCGATCTCGGCGTTTCGTCGCCGCAGCTCGACGATGCCGGTCGAGGCTTCAGTTTCCAGGCCAACGGTCCGCTGGACATGCGCATGAACCCGGAGCAGGGTCAGTCGGCGGCCGACTGGCTGATGACGGCGGACGAGAAGGAGATCTCCGACGTGCTGTGGCGTCTCGGTGAGGAGAAGTACTCGCGTCGCATCGCACGTCGCATCGTCGCGCAAAGGGAACAGGAGTCCCTGCGCGATACCGCGCAACTGGCCGAACTGATTCGCCAGTGCGTGCCGGCCGGGCGCGAGAAGAAGCATCCGGCCACCCGCAGCTTCCAGGCCATCCGCATTCGCGTCAACCGCGAACTGGAACAGCTGCAACAACTGCTGGACAGCCTGTTCCGCGTTCTGTGCATCGGCGGGCGAGTGGCCATCATCAGTTTTCATTCGCTGGAAGATCGCCTGGTCAAGCGTTTCTTCCGCAAGGAATCCACCGCGCCGGCCCTGCCGCGCGGTCTGCCGTTGCGGGAATCAGAGCGTGACCTCGGGCAGCGCCTGCGATTGATCGGCAAGGCGATCAAGCCGACGCCGCAGGAGACCGAAGACAATCCGCGTGCGCGCAGCGCCGTGTTGCGGATCGCCGAGCGCATCGCCTGATGCGTCGGGGCCACTGGCTGTTGCTGCTGTCGATTCTGGTGATCGGCAGCGGCATGAGCGTGATTTATGTGAAGCACCAGAGCCGGGTGCTGTTTTCCGAGCTGCGTGAGCTGCAGCGGCGCCAGGACGAGGAGATGATCCAGTGGAGCCGGCTGCAGTTGCAGATGGGCACTCTGCTGACCCAGGCCAATGTCGAGACTACGGCCCGTCGCAAGCTCGACATGGTAATGCCGGAAGCCATACGCATGATCCGGCTGCCTGAACCGGAAACCGCCAACGGAGCCAAGCGAGAGCAATGAGCAGCAAACACAACAGCTTCTACGCCCAGCGGCACTATTTCGTGCTGCTGCTACTGGCGCTGCTGTTCGTCGGCCTGGTGGGGCGGGCGGCCTGGCTGCAGGTGGTACGGCAGGATTTCCTGCTCGATGAGGGCAGCCAGCGGCAGCTGCGGGTACTGACCACGCCGGCCTATCGCGGCAGCATACTCGATCGCGAAGGGCATCCGTTGGCGATCAGCACGCCGGTGGATTCGGTATGGGCAAACCCGAAACAGGCCCTGCTCGACAAGCCCGGGCTGAAGAAAACCGCGCGCCTGCTCAAGCTCGACTACGCCGAACTGCTCAAGCGCCTGCAGCAGCGGGCCAGTCGCGAGTTCGTCTACATCCGGCGCCGGGTCGAGCCCGAGCTGGCGAAGCGGGCCGCGGATGCGGCCGAGGGCGTTTATCTGCAGCGGGAATACGACCGATTCTATCCTGCCGGCGAGGTGGTGGCGCAGGTGGTCGGTTTCACGAATATCGACGGTATCGGACAGGAAGGCCTGGAGCGGGTGCACGAGCAGCAGCTTCGTGCCGTTCCCGGCAAGCGCAAGGTGATTCGCAACCGCAAGGGTGAAGTGGTCGAGAACATCGCGCAGATCCGCGCTGCCCGCCCCGGCACGGATATCGTCACCAGCATCGACATGCGCCTGCAGTACCTGGCCTATCGCAGCCTGGCGGCCACCATTCGCAAGTACGGCGCCAGGGCCGGTAGCGTCGTGCTGCTGGATGCCCGCAGCGGCGAAGTGCTGGCCCTGGCCAACTGGCCTTCCTACAACCCCAATCAGCGCCGCAAGAGTACCGCCGCGGCGAGGCGCAACCGCGCCATTACCGATGTCTTCGAACCGGGCTCGACAATCAAGCCCTTCACCCTGGCCGCGGCCATGGATCAGGGCCTGTTCGATGCGCGCAGCCGTATCGACACCAGCCCCGGTTACATGCGCGTGACGGGGTATCCGATCCGCGATTTCCGCAATTACGGCGTGCTCGATCTGGCCGGTATCCTGCGCAAGTCGAGCAATGTCGGCGCCTCCAAGGTGGCCCAGGCGATGCCGGCCGAGGCGCTGTGGCAGGCTTTTCACGATTTCGGCTTTGGCGAGGATACCGGCGTGGCCTTCCCGGCGGCCTCCAGCGGTTACCTTCGTCATTACAGCAACTGGCGCCCTCTGGACCAGGCGACCCTGGCCTTTGGTTACGGACTGTCGCTGTCCACGCTGCAACTGGCCCGCGCCTATGCGGCCTTTGCCAACGATGGGCGCCTTCCCGAACTGACGCTGATTCGGCGAGACGAGGGTGAGCCGGCTCCGGCCAGGCAGGTCATGAAGCCTGAAACCGCCCGCCAGGTACTGGCGATGCTGGAGCAGGTGGTCGGACCCGGTGGCACGGCGCGCCGGGCGGCCATCGAGGGTTACCGTGTAGCCGGCAAAACCGGGACGGTGAAGAAGACAGCCCCGGGTGGCGGTTACCTGGAGGACCGCTACCGGGCCGTGTTTGCCGGCATCGCGCCGGCCAGCGATCCGCGCCTGGTGATGGCGGTCATGATCGATGATCCGGACAAGGACAAGGGCTACTACGGCGGCGTGGTCGCCGCACCCCTGTTCCGTGAGGTGATGACCCAGGCCCTGCGCCTGCTCGATATCTCGCCCGACAATGTCGACCTGCGCCAGCAGCTTGCCCTTGGTCCCGACGAGATCCTAACGGGAGGGGGGCAATGATGACCCAACCCGTCACCAGCCCCGAGCGCAGCCTGGGCAAGCTTCTGCAGGGGCTGCTCGAAGCCGAGCGGCTGCCCGCGGCGCTGCGGGATCTGCCCGTCGAGGGGCTGGCCAGCGACAGCCGCAGGGTCCGCCCCGGCGACCTGTTCATTGCCGAAAGCGGCCTGGCGCATCCGGGCATCGACCATGCAACCGAGGCCCTGGAAGCCGGTGCGGTGGGGGTGCTCTACGATCTCAACGATGCCTATGCTCGTGAGCGGGTTGCGCTGTTGCAGCGGCAGTATTCCCAGCCCTGGTTCGGCATAGAAGACCTGAGCAGTCATGTCGGTGAGATTGCCGCTCGCTTTCATCATCACCCGTCCCGCGCCTTCCGCCTGATCGGGGTCACTGGAACCGATGGCAAGACCAGCGTGACCCACCTGCTGACCCAGGCCCTGAGCCGGCTCGGGCGGCATCCCGGCAGCGTCGGCACGCTGGGTTACGGTCAGCCCGGGCAACTGCTGCAGACCGGCTATACCACGCCCGATGCCCTGCGTCTGCAGGCCATACTGTCGGAGCTTCGCCAGCAGAGCTGTGACCCCGTGGTGATGGAGGTTTCATCCCATGCCCTGCAGCAACAGCGGATTGCGGGTTGCGAGTTCGAGGTGGTCGCGCTGACCAATCTCGGGCAGGATCATCTCGATTACCACGGCAGCCGAGAGCGGTATGCGGCGGCCAAGGCGTGCCTGTTCGAGCGGCCGGAACCGGCCCTGCGCGTGCTCAACCTGGACGACGAACTGGGCCGGGAGCTGGCGCAACGGCATGGCGGCGAGGCGATGATCGGCTACAGCCGGGAAGGGCGCACGGAGGCGCAGCTGCGCTTGATCGACTGGAGCATGGGTGACCAGGGGCTGAGGATATCCGTCGATTGCGAAGGCCGTCGGCTCGAGATCGCCAGCGGTCTGGTCGGCAGCTTCAATATCGAAAACCTGCTGGCCTGTATTGCAGTGTTGCGGGGGCTGGATATCGAGCCCGAACGGATCGAGGCATCGCTGCAGCAGTTGCAGCCGATTCCCGGGCGCATGGAATTCTTCCCCGGC
>WGBK01000072.1 GCA_015494335.1 Gammaproteobacteria bacterium
GGCTCACGCGCTGGATCGAGGATGTCGAGAGCAACCAGCCTGCGCGCTACCTGAGCCATTACTCGAAGCGTGACCTGCTGGCCGACGGGCGGGACTTCAAGGCCTTCGAGGGCCACAAACGCTGGGTCAACCGCAACAAGCGGGACATCCGTATAGGCTACGAGAACCTCGCCATCTACCGCTACCCCGGCGAGCAGGACCTGGTATTGATGGAATTCGACCAGGACTACCGCAGCAACATCCTCGAGGTCGCGGCGCCGAAGGAACTGTTCTGGCGTCTCGACGGCGACGACTGGAAGATCGTGCAGGAAGGCGTGCGCCGAATCGAGAAGCCCGGTTCCATCGTTGCCGTGGAACAACCCTGATGACCGGCGCAGCACCCGGCTCGGATCATCCGCCAATAATTCGCCGAGCCGACTACCGCAATCCCGCCGATGCCGGCCACGCCATCGACCTGCTCGATGCCTATGCGCGCGACCCGATGGGCGGCGGCGAAGCCCTTTCCGACTACAGCCGCAAGCACCTGGCCGAGGCCCTCGCGGCCCGCGACGATGCCCTGACTTTGCTCGCCTTCGACGGGGAACAGGCCGTCGGCCTGCTCAATGCCTTCGAGGGCTTCTCCACCTTCTACTGCAAGCCGCTGATCAACATCCACGATCTCTATGTCGCGACGTCCTGGCGCAACCGCGGCCTGGCACGCCGGCTGATCGAAGCCGTCGAGACAATCGCGCGGGATCGCGGCTGCTGCAAGCTGACTCTGGAAGTGCTCGACGGCAACGCGCCGGCCCAGGCCAGCTACCGCCGGGCCGGTTTCGAGCCCTACCGGCTTGACGAGGCTCAGGGCAAGGCCGAATTCTGGCAGAAACTCCTGAAATGAGGCCGCCACAGCCCTATAATACCGGCCTTTTTCAGACGGACCCCTGTTTGCCATGGCTGAACCCATTCTTCTCGACGGCAAGGCGCTCGCGACGCGCATCGAAAACCGGCTGATCGAACGCGTCGAACGCATCAAGCAACGCACCGACGGCATCATCCCGATCCTCGCCACCATCCTGGTCGGCGACGACCCCGCCTCGGCCACCTATGTGCGCATGAAGGGCAATGCCTGTTCCCGCGTCGGCATGGGCTCGATCCAGCTCAAGCTCGACGCCGACATCGACACCCGCACCCTGCTCGAGGAGATCGACCAGCTCAACGACAACCCCGACGTGCACGGCATTCTGCTGCAGCACCCGGTACCGCCGCAGATCGACGAACGCGCCTGCTTCGACCGCATCGCGCTGGCCAAGGACGTGGATGGCGTCACCTCCCAGGGCTTCGGCAAGATGGCAATGGGCGAATTCGCCTACGGCTCGGCCACGCCGGCCGGCATCATGACCCTGCTGCACGAGTACGGCATCGATATCGAGGGGAAGCATGCTGTGGTGGTGGGTCGCAGCGCCATCCTCGGCAAGCCGATGGCCATGATGCTGCTCGCCGCCAACGCCACCGTCACCATCTGCCATTCCCGCACGCAGGATCTGCCGCGGCTGGTCCGCCAGGCCGACATCCTGGTCGGCGCGGTGGGACGCCCGCAGTTCATCCGCGGCGAATGGATCAAGGACGGCGCGGTGGTCGTTGATGCCGGCTACCATCCCGGCGGCATCGGCGATGTCGAACTCGAAGCCATCCGGGACCGCTGCAGCGCCTGGACACCGGTACCCGGCGGCGTCGGCCCGATGACCATCGCAACCCTGATTGCGCAGACAGTGGACGCCGCCGAACGGCATTACGAGATCACGGCCTGAGGCACCCGACATCCCGAAAGCCGCTTTATATTAGTATTTACTTATATTGTGTTATTGCCGCTTCTCCGCTATACTGGCCGCCATTACAACGCCAAGACAACGGCAGAATCCTGCCGGGAGAACCACCATGAACATCCGTTTCATCGGCCTCGCGGCCCTGCTCCTGGCCAGCCAGGCCTCCCTGGCCCAGGCGCCCTACGCCTCGGCCTATCCGACCTATGACTATGCCGGCTATCCCCAGAGCGGCTACAACTATGCTCCGGCCTACAACGGCAACGCCTACGATTACGGCTACAGCAACCCCGCCTACGGCAACTACGGCGGTTATGCTCCGGGTTACGGATCCGGCTATGGCTCAGCCTATGCTCCCGCCTACGCAGCTCCGGCCTACAATGCCTACAGCTATGCACCGGCCTATTATCCGCCGCCTCCGCCTCCTCCGCGCCGAGATCGCTACAAGGCCAAGGGTCTGAACAAGCTGCTGCGCATCAACAAGGAAGTGCTTGGCGAAAAGGGCGTTGGCGAAGATCTGTGGCCGGGTCGCCCGGGCAACATGTGGGAAGACGTGATGCCGGTTTCCGGCCCCTGGAACAACGACTGGGGACACGCGCCCTGGAACCGCGACTATAGCCGCACCTGGGGACGCAAGGGCGGACCCGATGCCTGGTTCGACCCGAGCGACCCGAAGGAAGGCGCCGCGCAGATGTGGGAAGACATGATCAACACGCCCCACGGCGTCGGCACCCAGCCCGGCGGCTGGCAGGCCCCGTCGATCTCGGTACCCAACCCGATCGATGTCGGCGAGGAATTCAAGAACACCGCCAAGGACATGCCCGACCAGATGCAGAACCTCAGCGAAGGCTTCACCTACGGCGGCAACAGCTGGGACGGCAACAAGGGCAACAACGACGGTGGCGGCATCACCTTCAACCCGAACCGCAACCGTCGCTGAGCGGTCCCTGCATCCAGACTGCAGCAGCGAAAGCCCGGCTCGTCCGGGCTTTCTTGTGTCTGCCGCGCAAGCCTGCTAGCTTGCGCCTCCATGTGGTGGATCCTGCTTGCCCTGCTCGTCCTCGTCGCCGGTGTTCTCATCGTCAGCTACAACGCGCTGGTGCGCGATCATCATCGCGTGGAATCGGCCTGGAGCGACATCGAGGTACAGCTGAAGCGCCGTCACGACCTGATCCCGCGGCTGGTGGAAGTGGTCAAGCAGTATGCCGACTACGAACAGGCGGCGCTGGCCACGGTGATCGAGCTGCGCAACCAGGCCCGCAATGGCCATCAACCCGCCGAGCTGGGCGCGCTGGAAAAGCGCATCAGCCTGTCGCTGTTCAATATCCGCGCCCTGGCCGAGGACTACCCGGACCTCAAGAGCAACCAAAACTATCTCGAGCTGATGCAGCAACTGACCGAGATCGAGCGCGACATCCAGTTCGCCCGCCGCTATTACAACGGCGCGGTCAACAACCTCAATACGCGCATCGACAGCTTCCCCGATCTCATCGTCGCCCGGCTGCTGCATTTCCTGCCGGCGGAGTATTTCGATTTCGACGAGGGCGATACGCAGTGAGGACGCGCGCCTGGCTTGCCGCCCTGCCGTTGCTGCTGCTTTCGCTCGGCGTCGCGGCCGCCGAGCGTATCCTCGACTACCACAGCGAGATCGAAATCGGGCGGGACGCGGCGCTCGTGGTCGAAGAAACCATACGTGTACAATCGGAAGGCCGGCAGATCCGCCACGGCATCTACCGCGACTTTCCCACCCGCTATACCAC
>WGBK01000073.1 GCA_015494335.1 Gammaproteobacteria bacterium
AGCGGGGGCAGGGCGGCGATCTCCGCGGCGATCTCCCGGGCTCGCTCCAGGGTCAGCTCGGGTTCGCAGATCTCGCTGACCAGGCCGGCGCGCAAGGCCGTCCTGGCATCGATGAACTGGCCGGTCAATACCATCTGGCTGGCCAGGGAACGGCCGACGCGCCGGATCAGCCGCTGGATGCCGCCGGCGCCGGGGATGATGCCAAGCTTGATCTCGGGCTGGCCGAACCGGGCGTTGCGACCGGCGAGGATGATGTCCGCCTGCAGGGCCAGCTCACAACCGCCGCCGAGAGCGTAACCGTTGACCGCGGCGATCAGCGGTTTCGGGAACTGCTGGATCGAGCGCCACAGACCGGGGCGCGGATCGTCGAGCATCGCGGTCATGTCCCGTTCCGCCATCTCGGCGATATCGGCGCCGGCCGCAAAGACCCGCTCGCCGCCGGTGATGACGACGCATCGGAGTTCGTCGTTCTGCTCGACCTCGGCCAGCGCCTTGACGATCTCGCGCAACATGGCAGTGCGCAGGGCGTTACGGGCCTCGGGCCGGTTCAACTGAATCGTGCAGACGCCTTCACGGCTCTCGACACGGATGTCCTGGTAGTCGTTCATTCAATTCCTGGTGAAATGGGTTTGGCTCGAATGCTGGGGTAAAATATACATGAATCGCTTAATAGGATACAGTATTGAAACATAATAAGTTAAAAACTGTATCATATTGAGGGTCAAGCCGGCCCCACAACCCAGAGGAAATCTCCATGCCTTTCTATGCCATCGACGGTGTCCGCCCCGTTGCGCACCCGAGCAGTTTCGTCCACCCCACGGCCAGCATCATCGGTGATGTGATCATCGGCGCCAACTGCTACATCGGCCCCGGCGCCTCGCTGCGCGGGGATTTCGGACGCATGATCATCGAGGATGGCGCCAACATCCAGGATACCTGCGTACTGCACAGCTTCCCCAAGGCCGAGTGCCGGGTCGAGCGCAACGGGCATATCGGCCATGGCGCGGTACTCCATGGATGCATTGTCCGCGAGGACGCCCTTGTAGGCATGAATGCGGTACTGATGGATGGCGTAGTGGTCGGAGAATCCGCCATTGTCGCCGCCATGAGTTTCGTCAAGGCCGGTTTCGAGATCCCGGCACGCAGCCTGGCAGCCGGTGCGCCGGTGCGTATCCTGCGCGAGCTCAAGGAGCATGAACTGGAGTGGAAGAAAACCGGGACCGAGGACTACCAGGAACTGACCCGACGTTCTCTGGCCAGCATGGTGGAAACCACGCCCCTGCCGGAAATCGAGGAGGATCGACCGGAACTGAAACTGGCCGAGGCGGTGCCGCTGTATCAGCTCAAGCAGGGACAGCGTGAGGGCTGATGGCGTGGAGGTCGCTGCGCAAACCCCGTTCCAGGCCGCCTATGAGGCCTTCTTCGAAGGCTTCCGGCTACGTCGGCCGATCCATGCCAATTCGCTGATTCTGACACTTTTCGGCGACTCCATATGCCCGCACGGCGGCGTGATCTGGCTGGGCAGCCTGATCAAGCTGGTCGAACCCCTGGGTATCAATCAGCGGCTGGTGCGCACCTCGGTGTTCCGCTTGACCGAAAAGGGGATTCTGCAGTCGCGACAGGTCGGCCGACGCAGTTTCTACTCGCTGACCGAGACCGGCTTTCGACAGTTCTCCACCGCGGCCCAGCGCATCTACCATCACCACGAGCAGCGCTGGGATGGCGAATGGCGGCTCGTGTTCACCCATCTCAATACCCTCGACGAAGGGCTGCGCGAGCAGTTGCAGAAGGAATTGAAATGGCTGGGCTTCAGCCGCCTCTCCAAGGGCGTTTACGGTCACCCGACCGTCAGCCTCGAACTGGTGCGACTGGTCACGGAAGAGATGGGGGTTACCCATGCGGTAACGATGATGCGCGGGCGGATCGAGGATGCCAATCCGGTGCTGTCCTCGGTGGACCTGGTGCGCTGCTGTTTTCAGGTCGAGGACCTGAAACAGGCCTATGCCGAATTCATCGACCTGTTTCAGCCCATGCTCGAAGCCGTGGACGACCTGCGCGAAGGCGATGAAGCGGCCTGTTTCCTGTTACGCAGCCTGCTGATCCACGAATTCCGCCACCTGCTGCTCAACGAGCCCGACCTTCCCGCCGAACTCTTCCCCGCCGACTGCCTCAGCCACCCGGCGCGCAAGCTCGCGGCTCGTCTCTACCGCGCCATCGTGGAGCCGGCGGAACGGCATTTCCTCGATATCGGGGAATCGGAACAGGGTGCCCTGCCGCCGGCGGAGCCCCTGTTTCCCCAGCGATTCGGGGATCAGCGGTAGAGCAACTGCGGCCGGATCAGCGAGA
>WGBK01000074.1 GCA_015494335.1 Gammaproteobacteria bacterium
AGGCGGGCGATGGCGTCCTCGAACATGCGCGGAATGTCGCTGTCCTCGTTCTGCATCGCCGGCGTCATTGCGGCGATGCGGTAGAGATGCGGCTCGTTGGGGTGGCCTTCGAAGCGACTGAGCAGGTTTTGCGGGCTGATGTCCGGCTCTTCGTGAATACGATCGATCAACTGCAGCAGAAGTTCCACGCCGGGGATCCCGGCCTCGAGCAGGTCGTCGAGGTTGCCGGCGCGGGCGGCCAGTTCCGGCTTCTGCAGCAGCAGGTTGATGGCCAGCCGGGTCGGCGTCCAGTGCTGTTCGGGAACGCGCACGCGACGATCGTTCTGGCTGCCGGGGGCACTGCCGATGACCTGGAACAGGCGTGTGTCCAGCTCGATGCCGAGGCGTTTCTCGAGCTGCCCCAGCACCTGGTGCTTGAGGCTGTCGAGGGGGATCTGGCCGTAGTAGGGGCGCAGCTGGTCGAGGAACTGGGCGCGGCCTTCGGGCGTTGCGGCATCGCAGCGCGACAGCAGTTCGTCGAGCAGGAACTGGGTCAGGGTATCGGCGTGGGCAGCCTGCTGCAGGAAGGCGTCGCGGCCGAATTCCCGGACATAGCTGTCCGGGTCCTGCCCTTCGGGCAGGAACAGGAAGCGTGCGATACGGCCTTCCTTGAGCATCGGCAGGCTGGCTTCCAGGGCGCGCCAGGCGGCCTTGCGGCCGGCGGCGTCGGCATCGAAGCAGAATACCAGTTGGCGGCACAGGCGGAACAGCTTTTCCACCTGGCCGCCGTTGATGGCGGTGCCGAGGGTGGCCACGGCGGTGGTGATGCCCTGTTCGGCCAGCGCCACCACGTCCATGTAGCCCTCAGTGACGAAGATCTGATCGATCCGGATGTTGGCCTGTTTCAGTTCCCAAAGCCCGTAGATCTCCTCGCCCTTGTGGAATACCGGTGTTTCCGGAGAGTTGAGGTACTTGGGGCTGTCCTCGGGGTCGATGACGCGGCCGCCGAAGGCAATGACGCGGCCGCGGCGGTCGCGAATCGGGAACATCAGGCGATTGCGGAAGCGGTCGTAGACGCGACCCTGGTCGTTCTGGATCAGCATGCCGGCGGCGAGCAGGGCACCGCGCTCGCCCGGGAGGTTGTCCCAGCCCGGCGGGGCATAGCCGATGCCATAGTTCTGGGCAGTCTGCCCGGAGATGCCGCGCTGTTTCAGGTAGTCGATGGCCTCGGCATGATCGCGCAGTTGCTGGCGATAGAAATCGCTGCAGGCCTGCAGGGCCTGGTACAGGGGCTCGGAGGCGTCGCGATCGGCTTGCGAGGATGGTCGGCTGCCCTGTTCATAGGGCACCTCGACACCGAGATGCTGGGCCAGGCTTTCCACCGCCTCGACGAAATCGAGATGCTCGTAGTCCATCAGGAAGCCGATGGCGTTGCCGTGTTGCTGACAGCCGAAGCAGTGGTAGAACTGCTTCGTCGGGCTGACCGAGAAGGAGGGCGTCTTCTCGCCGTGGAACGGGCAGCAGGCCCAGTATTCGCGTCCCTTCTTCTTCAGCGGCACCCGCGCATCGATGATCTCCACGATGTCCACGCGGTTGAGCAGGTCGTCGATGAAGCTGCGGGGAATCCGCGCCATGTCCCGCTTCCTGCTCAGGCCTGGAGTTGGTTCATCAGGCGGCTTCTTGCTTCAGCGTATCCAGCAGGGAATTCACGTCGTCGGCCTTGGGTTTGACCATCCAGAACTTGCGCAGGTAATGCAGGAAGTTGTCGAGGATGTACTGCCCCCATTCGCTGCCGGTCTCCGCCACATGCTTCTCGATCAGCCCCTGCAGGTGGGTGCGGTAGATCTCCATGCTCTCCGAGGAGATGCGGTGGATATCGACCAGTTCGTGGTTGATGCGGTCGACGAACTCCTTGTCCAGATCCAGCACATAGGCGATGCCGCCGGTCATGCCGGCGCCGAAGTTGAAGCCGGTCGGTCCGAGCACGGTGATGATGCCGCCGGTCATATACTCGCAGCCGTGGTCGCCGATGCCCTCGACCACCGCGGTGGCTCCGGAGTTGCGCACGCCGAAGCGTTCGCCGGCCAGACCCGCGGCATAGAGTTCGCCGCCGGTGGCGCCGTAGAGGCAGGTGTTGCCGATGATGGTCGCTTCCTGGCTCTTGAAGGAGCTGCCCTCGGGCGGTGCGATCACCACCTTGCCGCCGGACATGCCCTTGCAGACATAATCGTTGGCGTCTCCGCGCAGGTACATGTGCAGGCCTTTCGCGTTCCACACGCCGAGACTCTGCCCGGCTGTACCGGTCAGGCGCAGCACCAGCGGCTTGTCGCCCATGCCCTCGTCGCCGTGGGCGCGCGCGATCTCGCCGGAGAGGCGGGCGCCGATGGAGCGATGGATGTTCTTCAGGTGGTAGTGGAACTCGCCGCCCTGGCGGTTTTCGATGGCCTCGCGGCAATCCTGCACCATCTGTTCGGCCAGTTCGCCCTTGTCGAAGGGCTCGTTATGGGGCTCGATGCAATACTGGGGCAGATCCTTGTCAAGACCGCCGTCGGAAAGCAGGGGCGAGAGGTCCAGCCGGTTCTGCTTGGCGGTGTCGCCCTCGATCATCTCCAGCAGATCGGTGCGGCCGATGACATCGGCCAGCCGTTGCGCGCCGAGGCTGGCGAGGATCTCGCGCACGTCGCGGGCGATGAAGCGGAAGTAGTTCTTCACCTTTTCCACATTGCCGTCGAAGTGCATCTCGCGCAATACCGAGTTCTGGGTGGCGACGCCGGTGGCGCAGTTGTTGAGATGGCAGATGCGCAGGTACTTGCAGCCCATGGCCACCATCGGTCCGGTGCCGAAGCCGAAGCTCTCGGCGCCGAGCATGGCCGCCTTGACCACATCGAGGCCGGTCTTGAGTCCGCCGTCGGTCTGTACTCGCACCTTGTCGCGCAGATTGTTGGCGCGCAAGACCTGGTGGGTCTCGGTGAGACCCAGCTCCCAGGGGGAGCCGGCGTACTTGACCGAGGTCAGCGGGCTGGCGCCGGTGCCGCCGTCGTAACCGGCAATGGTGATCAGGTCGGCATAGGCCTTGGCCACGCCGGCAGCAATGGTGCCGACCCCGGCCTCGGCCACCAGCTTGACCGAGATCAGTGCCTGCGGGTTGACCTGCTTGAGATCGAAGATCAGCTGCGCCAGATCCTCGATGGAATAGATGTCGTGATGCGGCGGCGGCGAGATCAGCGTGACGCCGGGGCGCGAGTGGCGCAGGGTGGCGATCAGCTTGTTGAC
>WGBK01000075.1 GCA_015494335.1 Gammaproteobacteria bacterium
CCGACGGTTCGATCCGCATTCCCGACGCGCTACGGCCTTTCATGGGAGGAAAGGAGCTTCTGCAACCGGCCTGAGGCTGCGAACCTCGTCTATACTGGATTCTGCGCGATAGAGGGAGATTGCGATGCGATTCTTCGTCAAGATCATGATCACTGCCGTGGTGCTGGCCGTGTTGCTGCCTTTCACCTTTCTCAAGGGCAAGGACGGTCGTCCGCTGATGAGCCTCGACAAGCTCAAGGCGCCGAAACTGGAGATGCCCGGCCTGCCGAAGGCGCCGGGCAAGCCGAAACAGGACCTGATCTACCGCTGGACCGATGCCGAGGGCGTGATCCATTTCACCAATACGCCGCCACCACCCGGGGTCAAGTACACGGTCAAGGGTTATGACCCGAATACCAATCTGATACAATCGGTGCAACCCGAAAAGCCCGAGGAACCGGCGCCCCGAAAGGCGGTCCAAGCAGCCACGAAGAAACCCTCTCAGGGGCTCGAAGGCATCGGCAACCCCTACTCGGTAGAGAAGGTGGAAAAGCTGATGGAGGACGCGAAGAACGTCCAGAAACTGCTGGAAGACCGGGCCAAACGACAGGAAGCCCTGATCGACGGGCAATAACGAAAACATCACTCATCACTCAACGACAAGAAGGATATCCATGAAACGATTTACTCTCCCGCTGCTGCTGGCTCTGGCCACGGTATCCATGAACGTACAGGCTGAGCTCAAGGCGGCTTACATCAACAGCGCCAAGATCCTGCAGGAAGCGCCCCAGGCCAAGGCGGCCACCGAATCCCTGAAGAAGGAGTTCTCCCAGCGCGAGCAGGCACTGCGCAAGCTCAAGGCCGAGATCGACAAGATGACCGCCGACCTGAAGAAGGATGGCGCGATCATGAGCGCCGAGCAGCGCAGCAAGATGGAAGCGGATATTCTCGAGAAGCGCCGCAAGTTCCAGTTCGACGCCCAGAGCCTGAAGGAAGATGTCGACCTGCGTCGCCGCCAGGAAGTACAGAAGCTGCGCAACTCGATCTCCGCCGTGATCACCAGCTTCGCCAAGAAGAAGGGGTATGACTTCATCTTCACCGACGGCGTGGCCTTCGCCGCCGACAAGGTCAATGTGACCGACGAGATCCTCAAGGAACTGAAAAAGAAAAAGTAACCGGAACTACTGCTCCAGTTGCGAAAAGGCGGGTGCCCGAAAGGCTCCCGCCTTTCTTGTGCCTGGTGCCCGGCGGGATCTTCGTGTCAGCGAGTCTTGCGGGATCGCCCCGGTCCGCGCCTCTTTTGCGGATTCCTGCTGCGCCCTGCTGCGGCTCCCTTCCTGCCGGCGTTCTTTCGCGGCGCATCGCCGCGCTGCTTCGGTTGCCATTCGGGTACCAGGCATTCCTTGCCGTTGCCGATCAGGTCCGCCCGGCCCATGTTCTTCAGCGCCTCGCGCAGCAGCGGCCAGTTGTCCGGGTCGTGATAACGCAGGAAAGCCTTGTGCAACCGGCGCTGCTGGGGCTTGGCCGGCACGCGCAGCTTCTCCGAGCGGTGGTTGACCTTTTTCAGCGGGTTCTTGCCGGTGTGATACATCGCCGAGGCTATCGCCAGCGGGGTGGGGATGAAGCCCTGCACCTGGTCGAGCCGGTAGCCGTTCTTCTTCAGCCAAAGCGCCAGGTTGAGCATGTCGGTGTCGCTGGTTCCGGGATGGGCGCTGATGAAATAGGGGATCAGGTACTGATCCTTGCCCGCCTTCTTCGAGAAGCGGTCGAACAACTCCTTGAAACGGTAGTAGCTGCCGATGCCCGGCTTCATCATCTTCGACAACGGTCCCTGCTCGGTATGTTCCGGCGCGATCTTCAGGTAGCCGCCGACATGGTGGGTGACCAGCTCTTCGATGTATTCCGGCGATTCCACGGCCAGGTCGTAGCGCAGGCCGGAGGCGACATGCACGCGCTTGATGCCGGGAACGGAGCGGGCCTTGCGATACAGCGAGATCAGGTGGCTGTGGTCGGTGTTCAGGTTCTTGCAGATGCCGGGATAGACGCAGGACAGGCGGCGGCAGGAAGACTCGATGGCCTTGTCCTTGCAGTGCAGCCGGTACATGTTGGCCGTGGGACCGCCGACATCGGAGATATGGCCGCGGAATTTCGGATCGCTGTCGCGGATGGCCTCGATCTCGCGGATCACCGAATCCTCGGAACGGCTCTGGATGATGCGCCCCTCGTGCTCGGTGATGGAACAGAAGGTGCAACCCCCGAAGCAGCCGCGCATGATGTTGACGGAATGGCGGATCATCTCCCAGGCCGGGATGTGGGCATCGCCGTATTGCGGATGGGGACGGCGGGCATATGGCAGGTCGAACACGCCGTCGATTTCCGGCGTTTCCAGCGGGATCGGGGGCGGGTTGAGCCAGACCAGTTGTTTGCCGTGGGCCTGCACCAGGGCGCGGGCGTTGCCGGGGTTGGTTTCCAGGTGGAACACGCGCGAGGCGTGGGCATAGAGCAGCTTGCTGGCGCGCACCTGTTCCATCGAGGGGATGCGGATCACCGTGCGCTCCCGCGGCAGGGCGGAGGGCTTGATCGGCAGGTCGACCTTCAGCTCGACCTCCTTTTCCGGTTGCGCATCGCAGTCCGGCCGCTCCTGATAGGGGTTGGCGAGAGGGTCGGGCAGTTGCTCGATGCGCCCGGGTTGGTCGATCTCTGTGGAATCGATGACCGCATAATCGCTCGGCAATTGGTCGAGCAGAAAGGCGCTGCCGCGGATGTCGCGGATCGATTCGATGGGTTCGCGCGCGGCCAGGCGGTGGGCCAGTTCGACGATGGCGCGCTCGGCGTTGCCGTAGAGCAGCATGTCCGCCTGGGCGTCGTAGAGGATCGCGTTGCGGATCTTCTCCGACCAGTAGTCGAAATGGGCGATGCGGCGCAGGCTGGCCTCGATGCCGCCGATGACGATGGGCGGCCGGTCCTCGCCCCAGGCCTCGCGCAACTTCTGGCTGTAGACGATGACGGCACGGTCCGGCCGTTTGCCCGCCTCGGCATTCGGCGAATAGGCATCGTCGCTGCGCGGTTTGAGGTCGGCGGTATAGTGGTTGACCATCGAATCCATGTTGCCGGCGGTCACGCCGAAGAACAGGCTGGGTCGGCCGAGCGCGCGAAAGGACTCGGGATCGTTCCAGTCCGGCTGGGCGATGATGCCGACGCGGAAGCCCTGGGCCTCGAGGGTACGCCCGACCACGGCCATGCCGAAGCTCGGGTGATCGATGTAGGCGTCGCCGGTGACCAGGATGATGTCGCAGGCATCCCAGCCCAGCTGGTCCATTTCCTCGCGGCTCATGGGCAGGATCGGCGCCGGCGTGAAGCGATGGGCCCAGTACCGGCGCCAGTTGAACAGGCCGCGGACGGGGTGGGGGATGTTGCGGGTTGTGGAGCGCGCTGTGGCCATCGGTTAGACTGGGAATTCGGGTTGGGAGAGATTTTCAGAATATGTCACAAGCGGAACTGCTGTCCATCATCGAGTCGCCGGCGCATCCGGACTTCAGCGCCCTGTATCAGCGCCTCGGCTATCGCGAGCAACGGGTCAACAGCCAGCGCAAGGCCATGGCGGTGGTGAAGAAGAATCCCCCGGCCGTGATCGTGGCCGAGTTCATCTACGGCTGGGGCAACAACTATGCCGGCATCAACAAGTCGAATCTCGATATCCTGCTGATCCACCTGGCCCGATATGCCCCGGAAACCCGCGTCATCGTGCTGGTGCCGAAGGACGAACAGCGCTTCGTCGAAGAATCCCTGGGCCATCTGCCGCTGCAACCGGCCGCTGTGCTGGTGCTGCCGGTGGACGAGGAAGAGTTGGAGGC
>WGBK01000076.1 GCA_015494335.1 Gammaproteobacteria bacterium
AGGGCCTCGCCCCCCTGCTCCCAGTTTACCGTGCCCGCCACCATGAAGAAGCTCATGACGCAAGCTCCCGCAACTCCGGCCGATGCTCGGGCCGGGGCTGGTAATCGGTCATCAGGTAGCAGAGACAATCCTGGCGCACGATGGTCTTGTCGAGGGTGATCATCGCCGGTATCAGGGTTCGGTTGAGATAGACCTTGCCGTTTTCGATGCGTATCAGTTCGTCGGTGATGTCCTCGCCGTCGTCGTTGGTGACGATCAGGGGTTTCGGCACCCGGGTGTAGGCAAACACCTCGGTCGGCTTCATTTCGGTGAAGTTGCGACGCTCGAATCCGTGATCGAAGGTCAGATCGGCCTGGGCCGAGAGATTGAAATCGAAACTGACATCGTCGGGCACGCGCACCGTGGCCTGGGTCTCGACCAGTTGCAGGTCGTGGGGCGGCACCGGCCGATCGGGGAAGTGATCCAGGTGCATCAGGCCGTCGATCAGGTCCACCGCCCGATCGATGCCCAGTTCATCACCGGGCTTGCCGCATTCCAGGGTTACCCCCGGACAGACACCGTCAAAAGCCATGGTCGAGACCCCCTTCGGGTAATGGAACACCACGGCGATGTGGTTGAACAGCGAAGCCAGGTGCTGATTGCGCCGGGTTGGATCGGTCATGCAGGCATAGAGGGGATTGGTGCCGGTGTTGTTGTGAATATCGATGGCGGCGAACAGCTCGTTGCGCGTGACCTCGTCGATGACCCGCTGCATCAGTTGCGTCTCCTCGTTCTCGGCCATTTCGGTACCGGGCCAGCAGCGGTTGTAGTCGGTCTGCCCGGGCAGCACGCGCAGGCCCTGTTCGGCGGCGTACACATTGCCCACGAACAGCCACAGCGAACGCGGCAGCAGCCCGTCGTAGCGTCCCAGCAGCCGCTGCATCACCTTGAGGCCGGTGTATTCGTTGCCGTGCAGCAGAATGGAGACGAACAGGGCCGGCGCCTTGGCGCCGTGCAGGCGTATCAGGGTCGGCTGCGGAAACAGCCGGCGAATGTCGCGGGCTTCGATGCCGAAGAAGCCCGTCGGCAGGGCATCGATAATCTTTGGCGTTGAATTCATCGGGGTCGTGGTATCGATTGTCAGGTTCGGGGCCACTCGTGCACCGGCCGGTTGCGGTCGGCCAGATCCAGATAGCGGCGTACCAATGCATCGGGATCGGGGTTCTGCTGCCATTGCCGGTCGAGCCAGCGGGCGCCGGTCTGGCCGTCGCTCACCCGCTCGCGGATGATATGGAGCCAGTCGTCGGCGGATTCAATGCCGAGTTGCTGCAGACCTTCGGCAGCGGCCGGCAGGGCGCGTTCCAGCACCAGGCTGCGCGCATCGCCGCGGTAGCCGTCGAACCAGCCGATATCGGCTTCGAGTCCGTGACGGGCAACGCGATAGAAATCCCGCTCCAGTTGCTCGTAGGGCTGTTGCACCAGCGCCGGCCCCTGCTGTCGCAGTCCCTCGACCAGTCCCACCTGAAACACCAGGTTGGCCAGCGTGTCGATGCGGGCCGGTCCGGCAGGGGTGACACGCAATTCCAGTCGCAGATGATACTGGCCGTCGCGATTGCGGCCTAGGATCGGCCGCACCCAGCGCCAGATGGTGCCATTGTGCAGGCTGAAGTGGTGCAGATCCTCGACCGGCTGATCGGTCACCTCGGGCAGGATCGGGCTGTAGTAGAACACATCCTCGAACAGTTCGAGGAAGGAACCGATCCAGCCCTTGGCCAGGTGCACGCGCGGCACCACATGACTGCGTTCCTCGTCGAGATTGCGGGTATCCACGGCCTGCTTGAAGATGGCGATGCGTGATTCCTCCCAGCAGCGGTGCCGCAACACCAGAGGCGAATTGGCGCTGGCAGCCAGGGTCGGCAGCGTGGACCAGAGCGCGGCGTGGTAGCTGTCCACGGCCTGGTCGCGCGGCAACTGGATGTGCAGTTGCAGGGAGGTTCCCAGCGCCTCGAGCATGACATCCTGCTTGTCGAAGCGCAGGTGGTCGCAGCCCTGGATATCGAGATGGATGGGACGGCCGCGCATGGTCATCAGGCGCTCGTCGAGCAGACGGTAGCGGTACATGCCGGACATGTAGCGATCCCGGTCCAGGTGTTCGGTGCGGATGCTCGGCAATACGCCGAACAGTCCGACGCGGGCGCCCTCGTCGGCCGCAGCCTGCTCCACGGTGCGGTAGAGATCGCCCAGATCCGATTCGATGCTGCGGAAAACCCCGGGTTCCAGGGCAAAGGCGTGGCCGTTGATCTCGAGGTTGTACTTGGCCAGCTCGTAGGTCATCTGCGGGCTGCCGTGGCGCTCGAGGATACTCTGGTTCACCGGCGCCGGGCGGCCCTGTTCGTCGACCAGACAGAGTTCGAGCTCGTATCCGAGCTTCCGCGTGGCAGTGTCGAAGCGGCCTTCATCGAAGAGCTTGCGCACGAAAACCATCTCGTCGCGCAGGCGCTGGTCGAAGCGGCGGAAATCCTCCGCCTCGAAATGGTCGATGGAGACTTCCTCGCCCATCAGCGGCGGCCGCTTCCGAGACCCATGCTGAGGTATTTCATCTCGACGAATTCCTCTATGCCGTAGCGCGAGCCTTCGCGCCCGAGGCCGGATTGCTTGACCCCGCCGAAGGGCGCCACCTCGGTGGAGATGATGCCCTCGTTGATGCCGACGATGCCGGCTTCCAGTGCCTCGGCCACCTTCCATACCCTGCCGAGATCGCGGGCATAGAAATAGGCCGCGAGGCCAAACTCGGTATCGTTGGCCAGGGCGATGACCTCGTCCTCGTCGTGAAAGCGGAAGATCGGCGCCACCGGGCCGAAGGTTTCCTCGACCGCCACCCGCATCGAGCGATCGACATCGAGCAGCACCGTCGGCTCGAAGAACTGACCGCCGCGCTCGTGGCGCTTGCCGCCCACGGCAATCCGCGCGCCCTTGTCCAGGGCGTCGGCGATATGCTGCTCGACCTTCTCCACCGCCGCCTGGTTGATCAGCGGTCCCTGGTTGACACTCTCCTCGTGGGCCTCGCCAACCTGCAGTTTCGCCACCTCCGCGGCGAGTTTTTCGGCGAATTCGTCATACACCGCATCCTGCACCATCAGCCGATTGGCGCAGACGCAGGTCTGGCCGCTGTTGCGGTATTTCGAGGCCATCGCGCCCGCGACCGCCGCGTCGATATCGGCGTCGTCGAAAACGATGAAGGGCGCGTTGCCGCCCAGTTCCAGGGCCACCTTCTTGACCGTGTCGGCGCATTGCCGCATCAGCAGCTTGCCGACCTCGGTGGAGCCGGTGAAGGAGAGCTTGCGCACCAGGGGGTTGCGCGTCAGCTCGCCGCCCACTTCGGCGGGGCGGGATGTCGTGACGACATTGAACACGCCCGCGGGAATGCCCGCCCGCTCGGCCAGCTCCGCCAGGGCCAGCGCCGACAGGGGCGTATCCTCCGCCGGCTTGACCACCACCGGACAACCGGCGGCGAGCGCGGGCGCGGCCTTGCGCGTGATCATCGCGTTGGGGAAGTTCCACGGCGTGATCGCTGCCACCACGCCGATCGGCTGTTTGATGACGATCAGGCGCCGGCCCGGAACGGTGGTGGGAATGACATCGCCGTAGATACGTTTGGCTTCCTCGGCGAACCATTCGATGAAACTGGCGCCATAGGTGATCTCGCCCATCGCCTCGGCCATCGGCTTGCCCTGTTCGGCGCTGAGGATGGTGGCCAGATCCTGCTGGTTTTCCATCACCAGCTCGAACCAGCGACGCAGCAAGGCGGAGCGTTCTTTGGCCAGCAGGTCGCGCC
Source organism: Gammaproteobacteria bacterium (assembly GCA_015494335.1). Classification (GTDB taxonomy): domain Bacteria; phylum Pseudomonadota; class Gammaproteobacteria; genus S144-22. Next base: position 3,815 of record WGBK01000076.1, read on the forward strand.
ACTGCGACCAGGCGGCATCGGCCGCCTCGATGGCCTCGCGGGCTTGTTCCGCGCCCAGATCCGGCACCTCGGCAATGACCTGTCCGCTCGCCGGGTCGATCACCGGCATGCGGCTTTCACCTTCCCACCACTGCCCATTGATATAGGCTTGCTGACGCAGCAGCGCCGGATCATGAAGTTTCATCGGGGTGTTTCTCCTCTGGTTCGGTTCGATGGTACAACAAGTCCCTGTCGGCACAACCTGAGCCGAATCAAGAGACGGACGGGAAATCGGCCCGATCAGACCGCGGCGCGATCTTCTGCGGCCTCGACCAGCGGCTGCGGATGGCCAATGGCCCAGCCCTGGGCGTAGTCCACGCCCATCTCGCCGAGGCGTTGCAACAGGGCCGGGGTTTCGACGAACTCGGCGATGGTGCGCAGGCCCGCGATGTGGGCGATGCGGTTGACCGATTCGACGATGGCCAGACCGATCTCGTCGTCGAGCATGTCGCGCACGAAACTGCCGTCGATCTTGATGTAGTCGGCGGGCAGCGAGCGCAGGTAGGAGAAGGAGCTCATGCCGGTGCCGAAATCGTCGATGGCGATGCGGAAGCCCTTGCCGCGCAGACGCGTCATGGTGTCGATGGCCGCATCGAAATTGGCGATGGCGGCGGTCTCGGTGATCTCGAAACCGATGCGGCGCGGCACAATGCCATGCAGGCGCATCTGTTCCTCGATATCCTCGAGCAGGGTTTCGCTGGTCAGCGAAGTGGCCGACAGGTTGATGAAGTAGCTTTGCTCCGCCTCGTCCGGTCGTTCGCTGAGCAGGCGGAAGGCGGTACCGATGACCCAGCGGTCGATGTCCTGCATCAGATTGTAGCGCTCGGCGGCGGGTATGAAGCGGTCCGGGGTGATCAACTGCCCCTGTTCATCGCGCATGCGCAACAGCAGTTCGTGGTGCGGAGCGGCTTCGCCAAGGGGTTGGATGCGTTGCGCGTAGAGTTCCAGGCGCTGGTGATCCATGGCCTGGCGCAGCCGTTGTACCCACTCGATCTCGCCGCGACGCTGGCTGATCTCGCGGTCGCCGGGGGCAGCCACGTGGATACGATGCCGCCCCAGGTCCTTGGCCGCATAACAGGCCATGTCGGCCAGGCTGAGCAGGCTCTGCTCGTCGTCGATGCCCTCGGAGGTGACCAGCCCGATGCTGGCGCCGACCTTGAAATGACGGTCGCCCCAGACAAAGACATACTCGTCCACCGTGTCGAGCAGGTTCTGGGCAATGGTACGGGCGCGCTCCAGCGGGCAGTGTTCCAGCAGGACACCGAACTCGTCGCCGCCGAGACGGGCCAGGGTATCGTTCTCGCGCATGCAGTGCAGCAGCTTGCGCGACAGGCGGCGCAGCAGTTCATCGCCAGCCATGTGCCCGCAGGAATCGTTGACCAGCTTGAAACGGTCGAGGTCGATGTAGATCAGCGCATGGGAATGGCCCGCCTCGCCCCGGGACTGCAGGGCGCTGCGCAGCCGGGATTCGAATTCGCGGCGGTTGACCAGCCCGGTGAGGCTGTCGTGGTAGGCCATGTGGTGGATCAGATCCTGCGCCTGCTGGTGCTCGCGGCGGGTCTGGGCTTCCTTGATCTCGCGCTGGATCGCCGGCACCAGGCGCTTCAGATTGCCCTTCATGACATAGTCCTGGGCACCGGACTTCATGGCCTGCACCGCGGCCTCCTCGCCGATGCTGCCGGAAACGATGATCACCGGCAGGTGCGGATCCCACTCGTTGACCAGGCGGATGACATCGCCCGAGTTGAAGCTGGGCATGCTGTGATCGGTGATGACGATATCCCAGTTGCCGCCCTGCAGCGCCTCGGTGAAATCGCGTTCGTTGTCGACGCAGTGAATGTGCGCGGCGTAACCGCCCTTCTTCAGAGCGTATTCGAGCAGGCTGGCGTCGTCTTCCGAGTCCTCGCACAGCAGCACCCGGATATGTTGCAGACGGTCTTCAGTCATAGGGAATCTGGTTCAACAGCATCCAGTAGAGGCCGAGCTGGCGGGCAGCCTCGATGAACTGGTCGAAATCCACCGGCTTGCGCACATAGCTGTTGGCGCCGAGCTGGTAGCTCTCGATCATGTCGCGGTCCTCGTTGGAGGAAGTCAGCACCACCACCGGCACCAGTCGCGTGATTTCGTTGGCGCGCAGTTCACGCAATACCTCGAGGCCATTGAGCTTGGGCAGCTTGAGATCAAGCAGGATGACCTGGGGGCGGTCGAAGGGGTCGCGGTCGGCATATTCACCCTCGCCGAACAGGAAATCCAGCGCCTCCTGACCGTCACGGACGATCTCGATACGGTTCGCGATATTGTTTTTTTTCAGGGCTCGAACGGTCAGCAGTTCGTCATCCGGGTTGTCTTCCACCAGCAGAATGTATTTCTCGGTCATTCCGTATCCTCTTTTTTTACTTCTTCTTCGGGAGGCTGGCCGGGCAGCGTAAAGCAGAATCGCGCGCCCTGGCCGGGTTCTGCCGTGGCGTGGATCTCACCCCCGTGACGAGTGATGATGCGTTTCACCGTAGCAAGCCCGATCCCGGTTCCCGGGAATTCACTGGCCCGGTGCAGGCGCTGGAATGCGCCGAACAGCTTGCCGGCATGACGCATGTCGAATCCTACACCATTGTCCTCGACGCAAAAAGAAAAGGGCGTTTCTTCCGACGAACGAAGAAGGATCTGCGGATTTTCCGTTTTCGAGGTGAATTTCCATGCATTTCCGATCAGATTCTGCAGCATCACGCGCATCAATCTTGCATCGGCATAGACCCGCAGACCCGGTTCGATGTCCACCTCGACCCGGCGCCCGGCGTCGCCGGCGCGCAATTCCTTCACGACTTCCGTGGCGACTGCCGACAGATCCACCCATTCGGGCTTCATCTCGGAACGATTCACGCGTGACAGGTCGAGCAGGTCGTCGATCAGTTCGGCCATGCGCTGGGCGCCACCGCGAACGCGTCGCAGGTAGTCCTGGCCGTCCGCATCGAGGCTCGGGCCATAGTCCTCGAGCAGGGCCTGGCTGAAGCCGTCGATGGCGCGAAGGGGCGCGCGCAGGTCGTGGGATACGGAGTAGGAGAAGGATTCCAGTTCCTGATTGACGATCTCCAGTCGCTGGGTCAGGTTCTCGAGTTCCCGCTCGCGTCGCTTCAGGGCGCTGATGTCGATGCTGGTCATGATCAGCCCGGCCGGCGCGCCCTTCTCGTCCTTCAGTAGCGACAGCTGCAGCTGGGAAGGCAGCAGGTCTCCGCGATCATTGCGCAGCGAGGTTTCGATTTCCATGCGTCCCTCGCGCACCACAGGAAGAATGTAGCGCGTATGGAAGCCATAGGCTTCGGTTTCGGGGAACAGCTCGCGCAGATGGCGCCCGATCGCCTTCCGCTCCGGCAGGCCGAAGTATTCGGTAGCGCCCCCGTACCAGCCGGTGATGATGCCCTCGAGATCGGCGGTGACGATGGCATCCCGGGTCTGCTGGATGATGCGTGATTGCAGGCGGATCGACGCGGTTCGCTCCTCGACCAGCCGTTCCAGGCGCAGACGCTGCTCTTCGGCGGCCTCTTCGGCCTTCTTGCGTTCGGTCAGGTCGAAGGCGCTGACGAACAGCACGCGGTCCATGCCTTCGCCGAGGATCTGGATGCGCACCTCGACCGGGTATTGCCGGCCCTCGCGATCCTGGTGCAGGGTTTCGAAAAGGCGGTAGCCGCCTTCCCGCTCGACCCTCTCGATCTGCTTGCGCGCATAGTCGGGTTCCAGCTCGGGGTTGAAATCCATCGGTGTCATGCGCTTGAGCTCCTCGAGACCGTAGCCCAGGCGCTCGCAGGCGCCGCGGGAAGCCTGCATGACCTGCAGCGTCGTCGGATCGATCAGGTAAATCTCCTCCTCGGCGTTGCGCAGCAGGTGATCGAACATCATCGCCAGCCGCTGGGCCTCGTGCCGGTCGGACACGTCTTCCACCGAGGACCAGATGTAGCGTTCGCCATCGCGCTGGATGATCTGCCCCGACAGGCGTACCGGTACCCGGTGACCGTCGCGGTGAATGTATTCCTTTTCGTAGGGTCCGTAGCGGCCGGTGGACTCGAGGGTAGCCAGTTGCTCCCGCTCCCCTGCCTCGTATTCGCGCGGGGTGATCTGCCAGAAGGTCATGCCGAGCACTTCGTCGATGTCGTAGCCGATGATGTCGGCATAGGCCGGGTTGACCTCGATCAGCCGGCCCTCCAGGTCGGTCAGGGCCAGCCCGACGGGCGTGTTCTCCACCAGCATGCGCAGGTAGGATTCCCGGTCCTGCAGCAGGGATTCGAGTTGCTGCCGTTCGTCCATGGTCTGCCGCAGGGTGGCGTCGAGTCGGCCGATTTCACGGAAGGCACTGCCCCGCGACGGTTCACCGTCAGCAACCCGCTCACCGCGGCGATAGGCATCGAGCCGGTCCACGATGTCCTGCAGAGGCAAGGCAATGCGCCGCGACAGCAACAGCCACAGCAGGATGCTGAACAGCAGCACGCCGAGGCTGAGCAGGAACACCTGCCGTAACAGATCGCGCGACAACAGGCCCAGCGGCTGTTCGTCGATGCCGACATGCAGCATCGCCGGCAGACCGGGGATCAGCGGCACGGCGAGATCGTTGATCGGGGCCTTTTCCCCCTCGTAACGCCGGATCGAGAAGTCGGCGGACGCCGCGAGCCGGGGCAACAGGGCCTGGGGAAACCCCTTGTCGAAGCTGTGCGCAGCCAGGCGACCGTCGAAATCCGTCAGGTAGAGATAGGCCACCCAGTCTTCCTTCTCGACCACATCGCGCAACATCTGACGGATCTCCAGCTTGCGTCCTTCGAGCAGTTTCTCGCTCAGGGAATCCGCCATCAGGCTGCCCAGCAGTTCACCCTGGTTGCGCGTGCCCTGTTTGAAATGGGCGTCGAGCAGCGTGTTGAAGGCAAACAGCTGCAGCCCCGTGGCCAGGGCCACCAGCAGGCTGCCGGCAATCAGCAGGTACCAGAAGATCCTCACGGTTCCCCCTCGTCCCGGCGGCTTTCATCGCCGTAGAGCTGACGCCAGTGACGCAGCAGATCCCCGTCGGAACTGCGGGGTGCCTCGAGACGATCGCGCCAGCGCTTGAGCACCTGGTAGTCAGCGGGTGAAGCCGTGGTGAAGCCTCCGGCCATCTCGGTCTGCTCCCAGTGATAGAGACGGTCCTTCATGGCCACCGGATCAAAGGCCAGCAGCGCACCTCGCACGGCCGAACGCAGCGATTGCGGCACCCGAGGATGGACAAAGATACCGCTGGACGGGAACACCTCGGAAATGGCCAGGGCACGCAGTTCTCCCGCATCGATGAGTTGCCGCGCAAGCGTGTCCTGCAGGCCGCAGGCATCGGCCTTGTGCCGAAGCACGGCCTCGGCGCAGGCGCGATGGGAGCCGGTGAACTCGTATCCGGACAGATCGTCGAGGGAAAGACCAGCCTGGTTCAGCATGATGCGAGGTATCAGGTAGCCCTGGGTCGAGGTACGGCTGCCGAAGGCGAGTTGACGGTCGCGCAGGCTGCTGATGCCCTGCAGGGGGCTGTCGGGCAAGGTGACGAGGTAGGAACGATAGCCGGGTTCCCCTTCCGCATTGAGTCCGCGCACGAGGGGCAGAATCGGCGCCTGGTCGAGCAGACTCAGGTAGCTGCCGGCTCCGAGTATCGCAAAGTCGATTTCCCCATTGAGATAAGCCTGTTCAAGTGCATCTGCGCTGTTGCGCAAATCCAGCCGGAACGGCAGTCCGGTCTCCTGTTCGAGATACTCGATCAGCGGCAGGTACTGGCGTGCGTCCTCCAGCGGCGAGATGCGCACATCGAAGGCCACGGTATAGCCTTCCTTCCTGTCGGCCACGGCCTGGGCGATCTCTTCGCTGCTGGCCAGCTGATCCGGATCGAGCCGGGGCAGTTCCTCGGACGGCTTGCAGGCCTGAGTCAGCAGCAGTGCCAGCAGCAGCCCGCCGGAAAGAAACAGGCGCTGAAGGTAGTGAAGGGGGCGGGATGGCAAGACGGGTCCTCTCCGTTGATCCTGCTGCTCTTATAGCCGTTTCCGTCGGGAAAGGGAAAGAGAATCGTCGGCTTCAGGGTCGGGGTCTCAGATCGCGCAGTATCAGTTGCAGGGATTCGCGTCCGCGAAAACGGTTCACCGAGAGTTCGTACAGGGCCTCGACCCGCTGCAGCGGGTTCTGCAGCAAGGCCTCGTCGGCCTGGAACAGGATTGCGTCGGTCGACGGCCCGCCAGCCAGGGGCTTGAGCACCAGCTTGAGGTGTTTTTGCTTGAGGATGCGGCTGTTCTGCACCTCGAAATCGCCGACGAATGAGGGGCGGGGAAACTGCTGGCCCCAGGGACCCGCATGCTCCAGCATCCGGGCCTGTTCCAGATTCAGCCATTCGGCCGGCAACGCGCCGTCGTGGTAGATTCTTTCCTCGAAGCAGTCGTCGTCGATGTCCTCCAGGGCGGCTTCGAGCTGTTCCCGGAAGGGCTCGACACGATCCGCTTCGAGGCTCAGGCCGGCGGCCATCGCATGACCGCCGAAGCGAAGGATCAGCCCCGGATTGCGCTTGTCCACCCGGTCCAGCAGGTCGCGCAGGTGAACGCCCGGAATGGACCGCCCCGAGCCCTTGAGCAGGCCGTCACTGCCGGGGGCGAAGCAGATCGACGGCCGGTGGCTGATCTCCTTGAGGCGGGATGCGATGATGCCGACCAGGCCTTCGTGCCAATCCTCCCGGTATTGCACCACGGCGCGATGGCTGCGCAAGTCCGCCGCATCGGGCAGCAGGACCTGGGCCTGCTCGCTCATCTCCTGCTGCCGTTCCCGACGGTAGGCGTTGATGTCGTCGAGGGCGCGCGCCAGTTCTACGGCCCGGCGTTCGTCCCGCGCCAGCAGGCAGCGCACGCCGAGGCGCATGTCTTCCAGCCGCCCTGCCGCATTGATTCGCGGTGCCAGGGCGAAGGCGATATCCTCGCTGCCGAGGCGCGCCAGTTCCCGCCCGCTGACCTCGACCAGGGCGCGAATGCCGGCGCTGCATGCGCCGGCGCGCAAGCGTTTGAGCCCCTGCTCCACCAGAATACGGTTGTTGTGATCCAGCGGCACCAGATCGGCCACTGTGCCGATCGCCACCAGGTCCAGCAAGGCATCGAGGGGCGGTTCGGGGCGATCCGCGAAGAAGCCGCGCTCGCGCAGGCGGCCGCGCAGGGCCAGCATCAGGTAGAAGGCGACGCCGACCCCGGCCAGGTTGCGGCCGGGGGCCTCCGGCTGCAGGTTCGGGTCGACGATGGCATTGGCGTCGGGCAGGGTTTGAGCCGGCAGGTGGTGGTCGGTCACGATGACCTCGATACCCGCCTCGCGCAACAGCGCAACGCCTTCGATGCTGGCGATCCCCGTATCCACGGTGATCACCAATTGCGGCGAATGCCCGATCGCCCGGCGGGCCAGCCCCGGCGACAGGCCATAGCCGTCGGTGACGCGGTCCGGCAACAGGAAATCCGCGCGACAGCAGAAGGCTTCCAGCGCACGCAGGCACAGGGCCGTGCTGGTGGCGCCATCGGCGTCGTAGTCGCCAACGACGAGAATGCGCGACGAACGCTGCACATGATCGGCGAGGCAATCCGCCGCCTTGCCAAGCCCCGAGATCTCGCCCGGCGGCAGCATGGCGGCCAGGGAAGTATCGGCCTCTCCGTCGCGTACCAGTCCGCGACGCGCGTAGAGATCGCGCAGCAGCGGCGGCAACCGGCTGTTTTCGTCCTGCCAGGCGGCGACCGCCTTGCGTTCGATCCATTGCGCCCGGCTCATGATCCAGCCACCAGCATCTTCCAGTCGAAGCTCGGCCGCCAGAAACGCCAGCCGCGTCCGGAAGCGGAGACAAATTCGACGCCATCTCCGGTCAGCAGGCGGAACGGGCGGCGCGACTCCAGCAATCGGGTCACGATGCCTTGATCGAAGCGCCGCAGCGCCTCGGCCAGGTCGATATCGCGCCCCTGCAATCCTTCCAGCCATTCGGTCCAGACCAGCAGTTGCGACTCGTGCCCCGGGCCGTCGCTGCGGAACTGTTCCAGTTCGCCGCCGTTGTGGGCGCAGACGGCGAACAACTGCCGCATTTCTGGATCGTCGGCATGGCCCGTTATCGGAGCGGGCCTGTCCGGCGCGGGTGCATTGCCCCAGCACCACAGGCCGTTGATCAGCGGCTGGCCGCTGCGTTCCCGCTCGCGGTTGAGCGGGTGCAGGTGCAGGAACATCTGCATTTCGTTGTGCAGGCGATACCAGTCCGGTTGTTCGCGCAGGCGCTCGTAGCCGACGGAGAGGGGCTGGCCGTAGAGATCACGCACATGGGACAGCCCCGGGGGTGGCGCGGCCCGGCGGCATCGGAGAAGGCCGCCCGATGCGGTTTTCTCGAATCTGCAATCCGCTTTAAATTCTTCCTGCAAGTCTTTGATTAATTGAGAGTAAATATCCTCTGATATCGACAGTGGATGGGCCAGGGCATTGCTGATGTCCGCGCGCAGGTGCAGCAGTTCGAAGCAGACGGTGGTGGCGTTTCCCCACGGCTGAGGCGGTTTCCGGGCATCGGCGGAGGCACTGCGCGCCAGAGCCCAGGGCAGCCCCTCGTCTTCCCTGCCCAGGGCTTCGGCCAGCAAACGGTCAAGACCACACACAGGCGTTTCGATGCGGTCGGCCTGCCGCAGCAACCGGGCCAGGGAAGGCGCGAGGCGATCCATGTCCTCGCGCCCCAAACCGGCTTCCGGCCAGCGGCCGAGTCGCGGTGCGATCAGGAGAACGGGGGGGTTCACGGAGCCGGATCAGTCCTCGTGGGCCAGGGCCGACTGCATCAGCTCGGCGACATCTGGCGACAGATCGGGCTTGGACAGGATGCGCAGGATCTGCGCCTTCATCTTCTCGCCCAGCTCCGGCGGCAGTTTCTTCCACACCAGGAAAGCCCGGGCCATGCGCGCGGCGATCTGCGGGTTGAGGCTGTCGAGTTCGAGGATCTTGTCGGCGAGGAAGGCATAGCCGGCACCGGAACGCTCGTGGAAGGCCGCCACATTGCGCGAGAAGGGTCCGAGCAGAGAACGCGCCCGGTTGGGATTGCCCAGGGTGAAGTCGGGATGGCCGGCCAGCGCCATGACCTGCTCCAGCGCCTGTTCGCCGCGGCTCGAGGCCAGCAGGCTGAACCACTTGTTGAGCACCAGCGGATTGTCGGCGAAGCGTTGGTAGAAATCGTCGAACAGCGCATCGCGACCGGCACCTGGCCGGTCCACCAGAGCGCGCAGGCTGCCCATGCGGTCGGTCATGTTGCCGGCCTGGTGAAATTGATCCACCGCCAGCTGTTCGTATTCGGATTTGCCGAGGCGGGTCAGGTAGGCCAGGCAGGCATTCTTGAGGCGGCGCTTGCCGACGGATTCGGGGTCGATGACATAGTCGCCCTGTTCGTCACAGGCGCGGTAGAGTTCGAGCAGCGCTTTCTCGTGACGCTCGGCGATCTGCTGCAGGGCAAATTCACGCACCTCCATGATCTTGTGCACATCGATGACCTCGCACATCTCGGCGAGATAGTCCTCGTCGGGCAATGCCAGCATCTCGGCCTTGAGGGGGTTCTCAATGGCGGGGTTGGCCAGAACCTGGCCGAGAGCGTCCAGCAGACCGTCGAGACCCTCGCCGAGACAAGGTTCCCCGCCTTCGATCAGCTCCAGCAGCACTCGGGTGGCGTATTGCTGACCCGCGTCCCACTGGTTGAAGGGATCGGTATCGACGGTCATCAGTCGTGCCAGCTCCTCCGACTTCAGGTCGCTGTGCAGGATCACCGGGGCGGAGAAATCACGCAGCGCGGAGACCAGCGGCATCTCCGGGATATCGCGGAACTGAAAACGCATCTCCATTTCAGCAAAACCCAGTGTCAGCTCGAGATCACCCTTGTCGTTGAGCGGCAGGGGCTGCCCGTCCTGGGTGAACAGGGACAGGCGGAAGGGAATCAGGAAGGGCTCGTTGTCGATGCCCTGGGTCTGGCCGGGATCCTGGCGCAGCTTCAGGGTCAGCAGGCGGTTGTCCGGATCGTAGAGGCGGTGCATGTAGAGCTTCGGCGTGCCGGCCTGGTCGTACCAGCGCTGGAACAGCGACAGATCCACCTCGTTGGCGTCGGCCATGGCCTGGCGGAAGTCGTCGGTGGTCACGGCCTGCCCGTCGTGGCGCTGGAAGTACAGGTCCATGCCCTTGCGGAAACCGTCGCGACCGAGCAGGGTCTGGTACATGCGCACCACTTCTGCACCCTTCTCGTACACGGTCACGGTGTAGAAATTGTTGATCTCGACATAGGAACTGGGGCGCACCGGATGGGCCATGGGTCCGGCATCCTCGGGGAACTGGTAACTGCGCAGGGCACGCACGTCGTTGATGCGCTGGATCGCCCGGGACATCATGTCGGCGCTGAACTCCTGGTCGCGGAACACCGTCAGGCCTTCCTTGAGACTGAGCTGGAACCAGTCGCGCAGGGTCACGCGGTTCCCGGTCCAGTTATGGAAATACTCGTGACCGATGACGCCCTCGATGCCCAGGTAGTTGTCATCGGTGGCGGTCTGCGGATCGGCCAGCACATACTGGGTGTTGAAGACATTCAGCCCCTTGTTCTCCATCGCCCCCATGTTGAAGTCGTCCACCGCTACGACCATGTAGAGATCGAGATCGTATTCGAGGCCGAAGCGCTCCTCGTCCCAGCGCATGGCCTTGCGCAGGGACTCGAGGGCGAAATCGCATTGCTCGATATTGTGCGGCTCGCTGTAGAACTCGAGTCTCACCTCGCGACCGGATCGGGTTGTGAAAGAGCCGCTCTTGCAGGCCAGGTCGCCGGCCACCAGCGCAAACAGGTAGCTGGGCTTGGGATAGGGGTCGTGCCACTTGACCCAGTGCCGATCGCCGTCCTCGCCGGCATCGATCTTGTTGCCGTTGGACAGCAGCACCGGGCAGGAAGCCTTGTCGGCCCGGATGACGGTGGTGAACACCGCCATCACATCGGGTCGATCGACATAGAAGGTGATATGGCGAAAACCCTCGGCCTCGCACTGGGTGCAGTAGTTGCCGTTGCTCTTGTACAGCCCCTCGAGACGGGTATTGGAGGCCGGATCGATTTCCACCGTGGTCTGCAGCAGGAAATCGTGGGGAACGAAGGGAATGGTCAGGCTGTTGCCGTCGTAGCTGAAATCGGGGTCGTCGAGGAATTCCTCGTCGATCATCACGTCGATCAGCTTCAGACCGACGCCGTCGAGCTTCAGCGGCGCCTGGCGGTCCTCGGTCAGGCGGCGGATGTGCAGACGGCTCTGCACACGGGTATGGTCCTCGCCGATGACGAATTCCAGTTCGCATCGGTCGATGGTGAAATCGGGCGGACGATAGTCCTTGAGGTACTTGCGGGCAGCGGTATCGGTTTTCATGTAGCGAGGCTGGTCAAAAACGGGATTGTACACCAACCCCCTCTTTCGGGGGATGGGCCGCGAACGACAAAGGTATATAATTATCCACTAATATAAGAACGGAGATCACCACCATGCCTACCGATTCCGGGGACGACAAGAGCCCCCACAGCTCCACGAAGAAGAAAGCCGAAGCCAAGACCGCAACCCGCAAGAAGGCCGCGACCAAGGCGACCGCCACAAAGAAGGCGGCGGCGAAAAGCAGCAGCAAGAAGGCCGCCACGCGGAAATCCGCAGCCAAATCCACCAGCGCCTCGCCGAAGATCGATCCTGTCATCCTGCAAACCCTGTCTTCCGTGCGCGAACTGACCGAGCGCATGCGCGAGGAACAGCAATTGCGCGACCGTCAGCTCCAGACCCTGGCCGAGGAAGTGCGCAAGGGTTTCAGCATCCTCTCCGAGCGCAACGACGAGGAATCCCGCCAGCGCGAACAGGAAATGGCCCGCCTCTACAAGACCCTCAGTGCTGCCTTCGAACAGGCCGAACAGCGCCATGACAATAACGAGGATCGCAACATGCTGATCCTCAAGGCGCTGACCGAAACCATCCGCAAGGATCACGAACTGACCCTGAAGGAAGTGCAGGAGCAGGAAAAACTGCAGGACAAGAAACTGAGCGAACTGGATCGCGTCTACAGCCAGCGCACCAGGCGCAACCGCTGGATCGCCGTGCCCGCGGTCATACTCGCGCTGATCGCCATCTTCTACATGTTCCGCGTCGTCTACATCATGGAAACCGCCATGAGCAGCATGTCCGGCGACATGACCCTGATGCAGGAGTCCGTGGCCAACATGTCGCGGAAGATGGATACCCTCACCGCCGACACCAGCGCCATGAGCGCCAATCTCGCACAGATCAACGCCGAGGTCAGCGGCATCGACCGCAATCTCGGTCTGATGCGCAACGATGTCGGCTACATGTCGCGGCAGGTCACGCCCGCCATGAAGGGGATGCGCGACATGATGCCCTGGACCCGATGATCCGCATCGGCGCAACAGACGACCCGGCATATAGCCGGGCGCTACCGGGTTTGACGTAATTCAGACCCGCCCCATCACCGCAAAGCTCTTGATGAAGGGGCCGGCCATGCGCGGATCCTTGATCATGGCCTTGAAGTCGCCGGTGATGAATTTCAACTTGCCGGTGGTCACCGCCATGCCGAGCCCGGTCATGCCGAGGTCCTTTTCCATCCACTTGCGCCAGTTGGCTTCGTCGGCGCGCATGTCCCAGTTCAGGTTGCGCCCGTCGTAGGTGCCAGCCTCGGTGACCTTGCCCTTCTCGACCCGGATGAAGCCGCGTGGCTGGTCCTCGCCCTTGAAGCCATAGCCGATCAGCGAGTCGAAATCGATCTTTGCCAGGGCATCGGCCAGTTCGGGCTCACCGTTCCATTGCTGCTGATAGGCCTTCATCCACTCGTCGCTGAACAGTTCTGCCATGGTTTCCTCCTGTCATCGGGTTGTTGTGATGGAGAAATTCTGCGAAATAGCCCACCGTTTTTCCACAACCTGAATCAAGCGAAGAAGGGTTTCATCCGCGACGCCAGCGATGGAAGCGCTGCAGCCCGTCGAGCAGCCTCCGCGGTGCGTGAGCCCGCTTCCAGACCCCGGCCGCATACTTGCTGGCCTCGGCCCAGGTGGGATAGATATGGATGGTGCCGAGCAGCTTGTTGAGGCCCAGCCCCTGTTTCATGGCCAGCACGAACTCGGCGATCAGGTCGCCGGCATGAGCGCCGACGAAGGTCACGCCGAGGATGCGATCCTTGCCCGGTACGGTCAATACCTTCACGAAGCCCCGCGCCTCGCCGTCGGCGATGGCGCGGTCGAGATCGTCCAGGTCATAGCGCGTCACCTCGAAAGGCACGCCCTGCTCCCGGGCTTCCTCTTCGCTCAGGCCCACCCGCGCCACCTCGGGGTCGACGAAGGTGGCCCAGGGAATCACCGAGTAATCGACCTTGAACTTGCGCACGATGCCGAACAGGGCGTTGACCGAAGCATACCAGGCCTGGTGGGCGGCGGTGTGGGTGAACTGGTAGGGGCCGGCGACATCGCCACAGGCCAGGATCGTCGGTACATTGCTGCGCAGCCATTCGTCCACCTCGATGGCACCCCGCCCGGTCAGGCGTACGCCCAACTCCTCGAGTCCGAAACCCTCGACATTCGGTTTGCGGCCAACCGCAACCAGCACGCGATCGTAGGGAATCTCGACCTCCTCTCCCTCGTGCTCGGCGATCAGCCGTTTTTCGCCATCGCGCCGTTCGAAACGCAGCGCGCGGTGCCCGGTGAGCACCTCAACGCCGTCGGCTTCGAACTGCCGCTGAATCATTGCGGAGACTTCCGGATCTTCCCGCGCCATCAGCCGTGGCGCCATTTCCACCTGGGTTACCGGCACGTCGAGCCGGGCGAAGGCCTGGGCCAGTTCGCAGCCGATGGGGCCGCCACCCAGGATCAGCAACCGGCCGGGGGGTTGCTCCAGCTGCCACAGGTTGTCGGAAGTCAGGTAATCCATGTCTTCGAGGCCGGGTATCGGCGGCACGAAGGGCCTTGCGCCGGTGGCGACCACGATATTGCGCGCGGTCATGCGCCGGCCTTCCACCTCGACGGTCCAGGGGTCGACGATACGCGCCTCGCCAATACACACCTCCACGCCCAGGCCGGTGTAGCGTTCGACGGAGTCATGGGGCTCGACCTGCTCGACCACGCGCCGCACCCGCTGCATCACCGCCGCGAAATCCACGGACGGTTTGCCGCTGCGAATGCCGAAATCATCGCTGCGACGCATCTCGGCGGCCAGCCGCGCACTGCGGATCAGCGCCTTGGAGGGGACGCATCCGGTGTTCAGACAATCGCCGCCCATGCGATGCTTCTCGATCAGGATCACCTTCGCCTTCACCGCCGCGGCAATATAGGCGGTCACCAGGCCGGCCGAACCGCCGCCGATGACGATCAGGTTGGCATCGAAGCCTTTGGGCCGGACATGGCCACGCAGCGCTCGATAT
>WGBK01000077.1 GCA_015494335.1 Gammaproteobacteria bacterium
GACCGTTGCTGCGTTCCTCGGAGGCATCATCGGCAACCGCATCATGCACTTCCGACTCACCGAATCCCAGGTCAAGAAACTGATCGCTGTCGTTCTCTACCTGCTGGCCGCGAAACTGATCTGGTCCCAATTCCAGGAGATTTGACATGCTCAACATACTCAAGGCCCTGACCCACCACCTGCTGCAAGCCGAGGAGCGGGAAGAGGAATCCTGCGACATCCCCGACGAGAACCTGATCGACTGGCGAGAGCAGGTGGCCGACGAGCTGCAGTGGCTGCGGCAGCGGCCCGACAAGCACCGGCAGCGCATCGAACAGTTGCAGGAAATCCTCACTCATCTCGACCAGGTCATCGAACTGCGCAAGCGCAAATGCGCCGCGGGAGGTCATGATGCTTGAATACCGCGTAACGGCTCAGCGGCGCAACGATCGCGAGAGCCTGGTGGCCTGCAAGAAGGCCGAGTTGCTCATCGATACCAGTCTCGAGGGCCGCGACGATGCCTTCAATCCCGTGGAGCTGCTGCTGGCCGCCCTTTCCGGTTGCATGCTCAAGAACATCGAACGGGTCAGTCCCATCCTGCGCATGCAGGTCACTGCGGTGGACATCCAGTTGAAGGCACAGCGCCAGGACAGTCCGCCCAGGGTCACGCGCATCGAGTACCGGCTGCAGGTCGCCACCGATGCCGACGCGCGAAAGATCGAGTTGCTGCATACCAACCTGCGCAAGTACGGCACCGTGTACAACACCCTGGCCCTGTCCTGCGAGCTGACGGGCGAGCTGCACCGCCTTGACGAATCCAATCCCTTACCTACAACCGAGGAATCCTGACATGAACGCCATCCCCTTTGCAGACTACCTTCGCGGTTTCGACTACGACGAGCGCAAGGCCATGAAGATCCAGCTGCCGGAAATGCTGGAGCTCTATCGCGCCGGCAAGGCCCAGGTGATCGATATCCGCTTCCACGAGGAATACGAGGCCTGGAATGTCGGCATCGGACAGCATATTCCTCTCAACGAACTGCCCAACCGGATCGACGAGCTGGATGCCCAGAAAACCATCGTCACCATGTGTCCGCATTACGATCGCGCCGAAATCGCGCGCCTCTATCTGCAACTGGAAGGTTTCCATGCGCGCTACCTGACCGACGGCATGCTCGGCATCGCCAATCATCTGCGCGGCGATATCGCCCGCGACTACATGAATTCACTGAAATCCTGAACCGGAGAAAACCATGAAAGACCGCAGCGACGAACTCGCACGCAACATCGTTCCGCAGAAAATGGGACAGGCCCGCATTTCGGCGGACGCCTTCATCGAGGAACACAACGCCGGCAAGGCCGTGCTGGTGGACATCCGCCTGCCCATGGAAACGGCCGTGTGGAAACTGGGCTTCGGACTGGAGATTCCGGCCAACGAGCTGCCGGACCGGCTGCATGAACTGCCCACCGACAAGACCCTGGTGGTGGCCTGTCCGATGACCGATCGTTCCAACATGGCCTACAGCTACCTGGCCGGCAAGGGGTTCGATGTCCGCTATCTCCAGGGCGGCCTGCTCGGGCTCATGGATCGTCTCAAGGGCGGTCGGGCCAGCGATATCCAGCTCCCGGCCTGATTCTGCAAACCAACTTTCTGCACAGGAGAAAATGCCATGAGCGGTCACGACCACGAGCATGAAGTCCCCGAGAGCGGTGGCCGCCTGGCCATTGTCATCGGTCTGAATTTCATCATTACCCTGGCCGAGGTCATCGGCGGCATCCTTTCCGGAAGCCTGTCGCTGCTGTCCGACGCCCTGCACAATTTCAGCGACGGCATCGCTGTCATCATCGCCTGGATCGCCATTCGCCTCGAGCAGAGGGATCGCACGGACCGCTATACCTTTGGCATGAAACGGGCGCAGGTGGTTGCGGCCGTGATCAATGCCGGCGCCCTGGTGGCCATCAGCATCTTCCTGTTCTTCGAGGCCTGGCAACGATTCATCGACCCGCAACCCATTGCCGGCGTCATCATGACCTCGGTGGCGGCAATCGGTCTGGTGGCGAATGTCATCGGCACCTGGCTGCTCCATCGCGGCTCAAAACAGAACATGAACCTGAAGGCAGCCTATCTGCACCTGTTTTCCGACGCCATTTCCAGCATTGGCGTGATTCTGGGCGGACTGGCCATCACCTTCTACGGTGTCTATTGGCTGGACCCCTTGCTGACCGTTCTGATCGGCCTCTACGTACTCAAGGAAAGCCTGGAAATCCTCTGGCACTCGCTGAAGATCTTCCTGCTCGCATCCCCGGAAGACATCTCGGTGGATGAGATTCGCCAGGCCATCCTGGCGCTGGACGGCGTCAAGGGACTGCACCACACTCACCTGTGGGAAGTCTCCGAGCATGACATCAAGTTCGAGGCCCATGTAACCGTCGAAGACCAGCTGTTGAGCCAGACCGAACCCCTGCGCCAGGAGATTGAACAACTCCTCGCGGAACGTTTCGGCGTCAACCATGTTCTGCTGCAACTGGAGCAGGAAGGGGCTTCCTGTGATACTCTTGATCTCACTTGAGCGACCTTTTTCCGGCAAACCATGAAACCCACACAACGACGCATCCTCTATGCCTTTCTGCTGATCGCGGTGGTCATCGCCATCATCGGTCTGATCCTGGTCAAGGGCCCCCTGGCACCGACGCCGGTCCAGACCACCCGGCTGCAGAAGGGCGATCTGGCCCCTGCCGTGTTCGGCATCGGCACCGTCGAAGCCCGCCGCAGCTACGCGCTGGGATTCACCCGCGCGGGCCGGCTCGCCACGCTCGAAGCGGACGAGGGCGACCGGGTAGAGGACGAACAACAATTGGGCAGTCTCGATCCGGTTGACCTGCCGCAACGCATCCGCAGCGCCTCGGCGATGGTGCGCAAGACCGAAAAACTCGTCAACGCGGCCGAATCGGCGCTACGCGAGGCCAAGGCCCGTCACCTGCAGGCGCGCCGGGAGATGCTGCGCTACCAGGAGCTGGCACAGGCCAAGCAGGTCAGCCGGGATGTCGCCGAGAACCGGGCTTCCGAGGCCATGGCCGCCCTGCAGAAAGTGCACGAGGCGGAAGCCAACCTCGAGGCGATCAAGCTCGACAACGAGCGCGCACGAGCGGACCTCCAGGCACTCAAGGTGCAACTGCAGGAGCTGTCCCTGGTCAGCCCCGCCGAGGGCATCGTAAGCGCGCGCAAGCTCGAACCCGGCTCGGTGGTTTCGCCCGGCGTGGCGGTGCTCGAAATGGTCGACCCCAAAAGCTTCTGGGTGCGTGCGCGCATCGACCAGGCCCAGAGCGGCGCCATCCGGCTGGATCAGCAGGCCGACATCGAGTTGCGCCATCTGCCCGGCGAGCCCCTGGCCGGTCGCGTCCAGCGCGTGGAAATGAATGCCGACAGCCTGACCGAGGAACGCATTGTCGATGTCGGCTTCGACCGTATTCCCGACAACCTGTCTCTCGGCATGCTGGCTCATGTGACCATCCGCCTGCCCGGTGTCGAACAGGCCGACTGGCTGCCCGCGGCAGCGATCGTATACCGGCAGGGCAAACCCGGCGTGTGGCGCATCGAGGGCGACAAGGTGCATTTCGCTCCCCTGCGCATCGGCATCCGCACCCTCGATGGCAAGGTGCAGGTACTCGAAGGTCTCTCGCCGCAGGATGAAGTGGCCCTGTACCCGAAAAAACCCCTCGAGGAAGAGACCCGCATCCGCGTGGACCAACGCAACGCATCATGATCAGCCTCGCCTATCGAGACATCGGCAACAGCTTCGGCCGCTACCTGCTCACCGGTATCGGCATCGGCCTACTGATCGGCGTGACGCTCACCATGGCGGGTGTGTTCCGCGGCATGGTCGAGGACGGTCGCGCCCTGCTCGAGGTGGCCGATGCCGATATCTGGGTGGTGCAGCAGGACACCCTGGGACCTTTTGCCGAGCCTTCCTCCCTGAAGGACGATTTCTATCGTGGCCTGCTCGCGATGCCCGGGGTCGAGGATGCGCGCAATGTCACCTACCTGACTCTGGAAATCGGCCCGGAATCGCGACGCGCCCGCGTGATGCTGCAGGGTCAGGATCCCTACGGCCCGATCCCCAATCTGATCGCCGGACGGCCCTTGTCCCGCTCTCACTACGAGCTGGTGGTGGACGAACGCAGCGGGTTCCGTCTTGGAGACGTGCTGCGCATCCATCGCCACGATTTTACCGTGGTCGGCATCACCCGGGGCATCCGCTCCCCCTCCGGCGACCCGATGGTATTTCTGCCCCTCAAGGACGCGCAGGAGATCCAGTTTCTCAAGGATAACGATGCGGTCTATCGCGACCGCAAGCAGTTGCAGGAGAACCCGGTTTTGAACCCGCCCGGCAACCCGGCGCTGCTGCAGGCGGTCGAGAAATCGCTGTTTTCCAACCACCGGGTCAATACTATTCTGGTCAAGCTGCGCTCCGGTTTCGATCAGCGCCAGGTGGCCGACGAGATCGAGAAATGGTTGCGCGTGACCGCCTACACCAGCAGCGACATGGAACACATCCTGATCGGCAACCTGATCGCCACGGCCTCGAAACAGATCGGCATGTTCCTGGTTATCCTGACGGTTGTCACCGCCGCCATCATAGCGCTGACCGTGTACTCGATGACCCAGACCAAGCTCAAGGAAATCGCCGTGCTGAAGCTTATCGGGACTTCCAACTTCCTGATCTCGCGGATGATCCTGCTCGAGGCCGTCGGGCTCGGTTTCATCGGATTCCTGTTCGGCAAGCTCGCGGTCACCTACTGGGCGCCTCTGTTTCCGAAACATGTCGTGGTGCTGGTCGACGACACCCTGCGCGCGCTGCTGCTGACCCTGGTCATCTGCCTGCTGGCCAGCATTGCCGGCATCCGCTCGGCGCTGCGGGTTCCGCCCTCTTCGGCCATCGGAGGTTGACGGCATGACCGACCAGCCCGCCATCCAGATCGAGAACCTGAGCAAGACCTACGGCAAGGGGTCCTCGGCCGTGACCGTGCTGAAGAACATCAGCATGGAGGTGGCCGCCGGCGAGGTGGTCGGCCTGCTCGGACCCAGCGGCTCCGGCAAGACCACCCTGCTGCAATGCCTCGGCGCCGTCATCAACCCGGATCGCGGGCGCATCGTGTTCGGCGGCGAAACCCTGTTCGACGACGGCTGGAAGCAATCGGACCTGCGTGCCCTGCGCCGGGATCATATCGGCTTCATCTTCCAACGCCCGTACCTGATCCCGTTCATGGACGCCACCGAGAACATCGCCTTTCTGCCGATGCTGCAGGGCAAGTCGAACCGCGAGGCCTACCAGCGCGCCCACGATCTGCTGCAGCTGCTCGATATCGCCCATCGCTCCCACGCCCGCATCGAACAGCTCTCCGGCGGCGAACAGCAGCGGGTCGCCATCGGCCGCGCGCTGGCCAACAACCCTCCGGTGATCCTCGCCGACGAGCCGACCGCCCCGCTGGACAGCGAGCGCGCGATGACGGTGATGCAACTGCTCACCGAGATGGCCGAGAAATCCTCCACCGCGGTGATCGTGGTGACCCACGACGAGAACATCATCCCGCTGTTCCGCCGCATCTTCCTCCTGCGCGACGGCATCCTGCAAGAGCAGCAGCAGACGCCGGCCGATGACGGCTGAAGCGCCTTCGCAGCAGCAGCGCAAACAGCGATGGATGCTGGCTTCCACCGCTCTCAACGCACTGCTAGCGCTGGCCAAGCTGATCTGGGGTGTCTACTCCGGCAGTACCATCGTGCTGGCCGACGCCATCCACAGCATCTCCGATGTCGCGGGCGCCGCCCTCGTCTATGCCGCCGTGCGACTCGCACCCCATCGTTCGCGTCGCTTCCCGCTGGGTCTCTACAAGCTGGAGGACATGGCGGCTGTGGTGGCAGGCATTGCCGTCGTGTTCGCCGGTTACGAGATTCTTCGTTCGGTGTTTGTCGGACCCGGAGTATCAGCATCGCGAGTGCCCTTGCTGACACTGGCTTTCATGGGCGTTCTGCTGTTGATTCAGCTCGCCTTCTACCTGTTGGAAAACCGGGCTGCCCGCCAGCTCGATTCACCGGGCATCCGCAGCGATGTGGCCAACTGGCTGGGCGATATCGGTGCCGGGCTAGTGGTCGTCGCGGGCATTACCGGGCAATACCTGCAGATCCCCCATGTGCAGGAGGTCGCGGTGGTCATCATCGCACTGCTGATCTTCCACAGCGCCTACGGTGTACTGCGCGATGGCCTGCTTTCACTGCTCGATGCGTCGGTGGCACCTTCGCAGCAGGCGCGTGCCCGTGAATTCCTCGAGTCCCTGCCCCATATCCACCAGGTTCGTGAGCTGATCCTGCGCAAGGCCGGAAGCGTGTTTTTCCTGCAGGCTACGGTACAAGTCAATACCCAGGGTCTGGAACAGGCTCATGAATGGGCCGATGATATTGAACGCCAGCTCAAGGCCATGATTCCCGGGCTGGAAAAGGTCGTGGTCCATTACGAGCCGGTAAAAACCGACCGTTTCCGCATTGCCCGTCTGTACGAGGGCGACCGCAGCCATCTCGCCGCCAATTTCGCCCGCTCGCAATGGATAGAGCTCGTGGATTACCCGCTTGCGGACAACGGCAAAACGAAGCAGCCCCAGGAGACTGCAAGCACACACTGGACTGCCAACCCCTTTGGCAAGGACGGTCACGGCAAGAGCATCAAGCTGGCCGTCTGGCTGATTCGCCATCATGTTAGCCGGGTCGAACTCGCGGGTGACGATCCGACCATGGATACCCCGGCCCTGAGGGAGCTGCTGTCAGCCGCCGGCATCGAACTGGTCTTGAAGCAGGACTCCGCCCTCCCAGAATGACGGGCCGCAGCCATTCCGGCTGCATCCTCCCCCGGTATGGTTCGTCTTCCTGTATCCAACAGGCCCATCGAATTACCATGAACGAAAATCAGCAAGACCATCAGGATTCCGTGCTGCAATCCCTGCCCCGCCCGGTCATCGAGCAAGGGCGGCTGGAGCGCCTGGGCAAGAACCAGTACCTGTTCCATTGCGGTGACCCCATCGACCGTCTCTACCTGGTGCTCGAAGGTGAACTGCGCGCCATTCGTCACCAGGCGGATGGCCAGAAGGCCATCATGATGCGTGCCGGTCCCGGGGAATTCTTTGCCGCGGCCAGCCTCTGTCTCGACAGCTTCCCCTGCGATGGCCTGGCTCCCGTGGATACCCGTCTCTGGTCGATCCCCAAGAGTCAATTCAATCATCTGCTGGCCACCTCGGCGGAATTGGGACAGCGCTTTTCCCTGGCCCTGGCGCGGGAAATCAAAAAGCAATGCGGACGCGTCGAACGCCTGCGCCTGCAGACCGCCCGGGAACGCATTCTTCACTACATCAGCTGCGAGACTGAAGACGGCAAGACCCTGCAACTCGCGACCTCGCTTTCCACCTGGGCCGATGAACTGGGTGTCGAACCGGAAAGCCTGTACCGCAGCCTGTCCGCCATGGTCAGGGATGGCCTGATCGAACGGGATCGGCGCTGTATTCGCATTCGAGATCGAAAAGAAAACGATTCCTAACAGCAATCATGTTTTTGCTCGAGGTTACCGGCGCATGATCACTCCTGACACAACCATAAAGGAGGAGAACTCATGGGCCATCCGTCCAGTCTTTTCAAGATTTCGCTTGCTGGCCTCTGCCTCGCAGGCATTTTCTTCAGCACCCGTTCCGAAGCCACCAACGGCGATATCCGGGTGGGCCTGAATGCCGTCCAGTCCGGCATGGCCAATGCGGTGATTGCCAGCCCCGAGAGTAGCGCCACCATTTTCACCAACCCCGCGGGTCTCAGCAATCTCGTCATGCAGCACATGCGCATGGACCTGGGATTTGCCCTGATGAACCCACCTCGCTCCGTCAACGGCGTGGACAGTGATTCCAACCTTTTCTTCATGCCGACCGGTTCGATTGCATTCCGCAAGAACCCGAATGTGACACTGGGCATGGGTTTCTCGGCCCTGGCCGGTTTTGGCATGGACGTGCCGGACGCCTTTTCTGCAGCACCTGGCGATCAGCCCTTTGTCACCACCAAGGAGCTGCTCAAGTTCGCTCCGACCTTCTCCCGTCGCATCAACCCGAAGCTGTCACTGGGCGCCAGCCTGGATATCTATTCCCAGAGCCTGGCCCTGAGCACGCCGGCATTCACCCTGCCACAGAATCGTCAGTTCGGATTCGGTCTCACCCTGGGCGGTCTCTACAAGGCCAGCGAGCAGCTGCAGTTTGGTTTCTCCTATGCCAGCAAGGGCGACATGAGTGCCCATGAGTTCAACACCACCAGCGGTCAATTCACGCTGGACATGGACCATCCTGCCATACTGAATCTGGGTGCGGCCTGGACCACCCAGGGCGGGCTGCTGATCGAAGGGGATATCAAGCAGATCTATTTCAGCAAGGTACGCGACAAGGTTGCCGTTGGACGACCCACGGGCTATGCCGGTCCGGTACCCTCCTCCCTCAACTTCGGCTGGTCCGACCAGACAGTCATTGCCATCGGCCTGCGCAAGGATATCAGCGACAAACTGACTCTTCGCGGTGGCATCAACCACGGCAGCTCGCCCATCGAGTCCGAGGACGTGAACAACAATCTCGGCGCGGCCGCCATCGCCGAAACCCATGTTAGCATCGGTGCCACCTTTCATCTGAACCCACACATGATGCAGAACATTTCCTTCACCCATGCCTTGAACAACTCGGTCACCGCGTCCACCGGGCCTGCCAACAAGCTTGAAATGGACCAGAACGTGCTGACCTTCAACATGACCATGACCTTTTGAGGACACAACATGACAACCCACATTCAACGAGGATTCCTGCTGTTTCTTTCGTTTTGGTTGATCCAGCCGCTGATCGCTCAGGCGGCACTGGATCCCGCCAAGGACCCCAAGTATTGCGGCAGCTGTCACAAGCGCATCTACAAGGAATGGTCCCAATCCCTGATGGGACAGGACCTCAACAACCCCATCGTCTATCAGTTCTACACCGGCACCAATCCCCAGGGCAAGAAGGACGGCCTGGGCTTTCAGCCGATGATGCACGGCAAGAAAGGCGATTGCGCCGATTGTCATGTTCCCGAACTGGTACTGGAGAAGCATGCCAAGGGCGAGGAAGTGGACCTGGGTATCGCGATGAAGCAGAAGCTGGACTACGGTATCAGCTGTCATTTCTGTCACTCTGTAGCCGATGTCGATATCCGCAAGGACAGTGATGGCCGCTATCACACCCGTATCTTCGAGACGGCCAAACTCGGCCCGCCGGGCACCTTCCACGGGCCGCGAGCCGATGCCAGGGCCCCTGTCCACGGTAGCAAGCAGAGCGAGGTATTCAAGCAATCCCGTTTTTGCGCCATGTGCCATCTCAACCAGGAAAAATTCCTCTCCATTTCCCAGTATGACGACTGGAAGCAGGCCTATGAGTCGGGCAAGACCGACAAGACCTGCCAGGAATGCCACATGCCTCTGCTCCCCGGCAAGCACAAGCTGGCCACGGTTGAGGGGCTGGATACACCCGAGCGCGTGACCCGGGCCCACAGCTTCGTGGGCGCCCATGACCCGGCCATGCTGCGCAAGGCACTGACACTGGACCTGAAGCCCCGGGTTCAGGACGGCAAGCTGGTGGTCGAAACCACCGTGGAAAATGTCGGTGCAGGACACAAGGTTCCTGGCTCCGGTCCCATCCGCAATGTGATCCTCAAGATCGATGCTACCGATGCCAGTGGAAAACCGCTGCACTATATCGGCGACAAGCGCGGACTGCTTCCGCCCCTGGCCGGCTTCGGCAATCCGAAAACCGGCCAGCGAGACCCCAACGACTGGGGCGGCATGCCCGGCAAGATGTACGCCAAGGTCTACCGCTCCAAGCCCATCCCCAAGATGGGCAACAAGCCCATGGTGGGCGTGGGCGGCTTCCTGGCCGATGCCGTGGTCTTCGACACGGCTTTGAAACCCAAGGAACCGGATCATGCCCGTTTCGTTTTCGCCCTGCCCGAAAACGGGGGTGAAATTCACGTCAAGGCACGCCTCGTTTACCGTGATGCCTTCAAGCCCCTGTCCGACCGCAAGGGCTGGAAACTGGCACAAAGGGAGATGCTGTCCAAGAGCCAAACCCTCAAACCCTGAGCCTCTCCTGCAAGTCGGCCCGCATTCGCGGGCCGACTTCTTTCCCTGTCATAAAAACCGTTGACGCCTTCCGGCCAAGGCGACAGTATTGCGCAGCCGGCTTGCAGGCGGGTCTTTCCATCCCCATATGAAAGCCGGCAGTTTTCAATAACCAACCACAAGGAGAACGAGCATGGGACTTTTTGATTTTGCAAAGAACATCGGGCACAAGCTGTTCGGCAAGGACGACGATCCGGCCGAAGCGATCAAGAAACACATCGAGGAAGACAACCCCGGCATCGAGGGCCTGGAGGTCGAGTACGAGGACGGAGTAGCCAAGATCAAGGGCAAGACCGACAACCCGGAAGCCCTGGAGAAGGCCATCCTGATGGCCGGCAATGTCGAAGGCGTGGAGCGGGTCGAGGCCGAGGTGGAATCGCCCCCGATCGTCGAGACCACCGAATACTATGTCATCCAGAAAGGCGATACCCTGTGGGCGATTGCCAGCAAATACTATGGCTCCGGCGCCAAGTACACGGTCATCGTCGACGCCAACAAGGAAGTCATCAAGGACGCCGACAAGATCTTCCCAGGACAGAAGATCCGCATTCCGAAAATCTAGCCGAAAGAGATGGAAGCCGGCCCTGGCAGGCGGGGCCGGCTTCCTGTCTCCGACTACAGCGTAATCACCTGATCCGGCATGTTGCCGGACAGCGCGGCATAGAGGTTGGGAAAACAGCCGATGGTCGCACCCTCCACCAGAAGATCCTCCACCTCCCTTTCGTAGGCGCACTGGTCACAGGCCATCAGCAACATGCCCGTATTCGCGGCCACCTTCGCCAGTCGCTCGCCGATGGGGTTGCCCTGCTGCAGCACATAGACATTGTCCTCGAAGAAGAACATCCCCACGACCTCGACGCCGTGCGCATTTTCCTCGAGCTGGGGCAGGATCATCTTGCCCAGTTTGTAGGATACGGAGTGACCCTGGGTGGAAAAGATATACGCAACTTTCATCTTGTACCTCGTTGTTCATGAAATTCAATGCGGCAGAGTAGCATGCCCGGAACGACAACAGTACCCGATGGAGCCGTCAGCCGGGCACCGAATTCAAGCCAAAAAAAACCCCAACGCAAGGTTGGGGTCAAACCGTATACTGAGGGGACTGGCTGGCTACCGGAAGATCCGGCCCTGGCGCAGTTGATACGGTATCCATTGAGGAGGGATTCGGTTACTTCCAGAACGGCTTGCGGATCTCTTCCGCAACCTTGTCCTGGTCCAGGCCCATGTCTTTCAACAGGTGGGCCGGCAGATTGGCGAGTTGCCGACGCTGTTCATGTCGATCCATCCAGAGCTGCAGGCTGGCAATGGCTTTCTGCAGCTTGTGTGCGAGGCTGCTGCTGTCCCGCTTGAGGTCTAGAATCAAAGTGCTCATGGCTGTCTCCCTGTCTTGATGGTGGTGGGCGTTTTCGATGCTGTTATAGTAGACAAGCATCTGTCACTATAACAGTTACAGTAGATAATAAATTTCATAGGTACAGTTGATGCCTTCCACCCCCGAAAACCAGCACAGTTCGCGCGACCGGTTCAAGTACGACCAGGTCTCCCACTACATCATGGATCTGATCGACAAGGGCACCCTCAAGCCGGGCGATCGAGTTCCCTCTCTGCGCAAACTCTCGAAGTCGCTCAAGGTCAGTATCGCGACGGTCAACCAGGCCTATCTGACCCTGGAAGAGAAGGGCGTGCTCAAGGCCAAGCCCCAGTCCGGCTTCTATGTGCACACCGGCATCAACCGCGAAATCGCCACGCCCAAGCCGATCATCTCCACCTGCCAGCCGCGCAAGGTGCGCTTCGGACAACTGTTCGAGGAGATCTTCGAGATCTCCAACGACGCTTCCATCGCGCCCTTCGCCGCCGCCCGCCCGTCGATGGAACTGATGCCTTCCAAGGCACTGATGCGCGAGACCCGCAGCGTGATCGCGCGCCATGCCCAGGAGAGCATGGATTACTGCTTTCCGCCCGGCCACGAACGCCTGCGCCACCAGATCTCGCTGCGTTATGCCGAGCTGGGCCTGAGCATTGCTGCCGAGGAGATCATCATCACCAGCGGCGCCACCGAAGCCCTGTCGCTGGCCCTGCAGACAGTGGCGCGGCGCGGCGACATCATCGCGGTGGAGTCGCCGACCTATTTCTCGGTGCTGCGTCTGATCGAGAAGATGGGCATGCTGGCGCTGGAGATCGACAGCGACCCGTTGACCGGCGTCAGTCTCGATGCGCTGGAGTTCGCCCTCGACACCATGGATATCTCGGCCATGCTGGTGGTGCCCAACTTCAACAATCCGTCCGGTTCGCTGATGCCCTCGAGCCACAAGCGGCAACTGGTGTCGATGCTGTCCGAGCGCAACATTCCGCTGATCGAGGACGATGTCTACGGCGACCTCTACTTCGGCAACGAGCGGCCGGACATCTGCAAGTGCCACGACGAGCAGGGGCTGGTGCTGTCCGCCTCGTCGTTCTCCAAGACCCTGGCCCCCGGCTTCCGCACCGGCTGGATCACCGGCGGCCGCTTCCACGAACAGTTGCTGGAATGGAAGCAGGCCACCTCCTCGGCCTCGCCCTCGCTGCAGCAACTGGCGGTGGGCGAGTTCCTGCGCAGCGGCCAGTACGACCGCCACCTGGTGCGCCTGCGCAAGGCCTTCAAGGCCCAGGTGGAGAAGGCCCGTTTCATGATTGCGCGCCTGTTTCCGGAGGGCACGCGCATTTCCGACCCGCAGGGCGGATTCGTGCTCTGGGTGGAGCTGCCGCGCGGCATCAACTGCTTCGATGTCTATACCGAGGCGCTGCAGCACCACATCGGCATCACGCCCGGGATGCTGTTCTCGGCCACGCGCAAGTTCCGCAACTACATACGCATCAATTGCGGTTTTCCCTGGACACCGGAGAACGAACAGGCGCTGGAACAACTGGCCGGGATCATCAATCGGCTCAACGCTTGACGCGCATCAATTGGGGCTGCCGGGCACTGTGGTAGTTTCGATCCGAACCACCGCACAACAAGGAGAACCCGCATGATTCCCGTCCAAGAATTTCGCGCCGAAAACAAGGAGATCCGCGATCTCTGCGAAATCCTCAACCTCGCCGTCAACGATTACAAGCTGCAGAACAACGCCATACTCTGCGAGTTGCTGGACCGCTTCCTCGCCCGCGTACATGCACATCTGACCCACGAGGATCGCTCGGTGTACCGCGACCTGCTCAAGCAACACAGTCAGGACAGCGACCGCATCGCGCAACAGTTCCTCGGCAATACCCAGGAACTCAAGCGCATCATCGGCGAATATCGTCGCGGCTGGTGCCGCAAGAACCACAGCGAGGCGGAGCATGCGAAATACGCCGAGGAATCCCGCGAGATCTTCCGCCTGGTCTGCGACCGCCTGAACTTCGAGGAGCAGACCATCTTCCCGCTGTTCGAGGGCAAGGGCTGAGGCTGAAATTCACTTGCCGCAACAGCGCTTGAACTTGCGCCCGCTGCCGCAGGGACAGGAGCTGTTGCGACCCGGCTTGCAAGCTGCAAACCGCGGTTCCAGGGCTTCGCCATCGGCATAACGCCATTGCCCGTCCTCGCGCAGGAAACGGCTGCGTTCGCGCAGCGCACCGGCGCGGTCTCCCGCCAGCCATCGCGCCTCGAACTCCACCCAGGCTTCCCCGTCACCCTCTCCGCTGTCGAGAATCTCCAGCCCGATCCAGCGCAGCTTGTCATCGAGTGTCAGTTCTGCGGGGCGAAAGCGCGAATGCCAGCTTCGCATCAGGTATTCCGCATCGCCCAGCGCAAAGGCGGTGTAACGCGAACGCATCAGCGCCTCGGCATTCTCCGCTGCAGCGCGATGTGATATAAGACGCTCGCAGCAATCCTCGAACGGACGCCCCGATCGACAAGGACAGTTCATGCCCGACTCCCCAGGAAAAGAATCCAGTATGTCACAAGCCACCGACCCGGCGCTGCAGGTATTGCGCGAGCGCTTCGGCTACGACGCCTTCCGTCACCAGCAGCGCGAGATCATCGATACCCTGCTCGACGGCGAGGATGCCCTGGTGCTGATGCCCACCGGCGGCGGCAAGTCCCTGTGTTACCAGATTCCGGCCATCCTGCGCGAAGGCGTCGGCATCGTCATCTCGCCGCTGATTGCACTGATGCAGGACCAGGTCGATGCGCTGGCGCAGAACGGCGTGCGCGCCAGCTTTCTCAACTCCACCCAAACGCCGGAACAGCAGCAGACAGTTCGACGGCAGTTGCTCGAAGGCGAGATCGAGCTGCTCTACGTGGCTCCCGAGCGGGCGCTGACCGAGGACTTCCTGAACCTGCTCGAGCGGGCCCGCATCGCCCTGTTCGCCATCGACGAAGCCCATTGCGTCTCCCAGTGGGGTCATGATTTCCGCAAGGATTACCAGAGCCTGTACCGCCTCCACGAACGCTTTCCGCAGGTACCGCGCATTGCCCTGACGGCCACCGCGGATCGCCGAACCCGCGACGAGATCGAGCAGCAATTGCAGCTGCGACAGGCCCGGCAATTCATCCACAGCTTCGACCGCCCGAACATCTTCTACCGCATCAGCGAGGGCCAGAACAACCGCCAGCGACTGTGGGACTTTCTCAGCGCCCATCATCCGCAGGATGCCGGCATCGTCTATTGCCTGTCGCGCAAGCAGGTCGAATCCACCGCCGCCTGGCTGCGCCAGAAGGGCCGCAACGCCCTGCCCTACCACGCAGGTCTCGACAAGGACACCCGCGCCGAACACCAGCACATCTTCCTGCAGCAGGAAGGCGTCATCATCGTCGCCACCATTGCCTTCGGCATGGGCATCGACAAGCCCGATGTGCGTTTCGTTGCCCATCTCAACCTGCCGAAGAACATCGAATCCTACTACCAGGAAACCGGCCGCGCCGGGCGCGACGGCGAAGCGGCCAACGCCTGGCTCGCCTACGGCCTGCAGGACATCATCACCCTGCGCCAGATGAGCCAGGATTCCGACGCCAGCGACGCCCACAAGCGTAACCTGCACAGCAAGCTGGAAGCCATGCTCGGCCTCTGCGAGCAGGCCGCCTGCCGGCGCCAGACCCTGCTGGCCTATTTCGGCGAGGAACTGCCCGAGCCCTGCGGCCACTGCGACAATTGCGTCTCGCCGCCCGACAGCTGGGACGCCACCGAGGCCGCGCGCAAGGCCCTGTCCTGCGTGTACCGCACCGGTCAACGCTTCGGCGTCAACTACATCATCGATGTGCTGCTGGGCAAGGAGCACGAGAAGATCCAGCGCAACGGCCACGACCGCATCAGCACCTTCGGCATCGGCGGCGAACTCTCCAGCGCCGAATGGCACAGCCTGATGCGTCAGCTGATTGCCCTGGGCTATCTCTACAGCGATGCCGAGCAATACGGCGCGATCAAGCTCGACCCGCGTTGCAAGCCCCTGCTCTCCGGACAGGAAAGCCTGCAACTGCGCAAGCACGAGCCGCGCGAGAAAACCCGCAGCGGCGGCAAGAGCAAGGCCGCTTCCGCATCGGTCCGCATGGCCGACCAGCCCCTGTTCGAGGCCTTGCGCGAGTATCGCCGCGAGCAGGCCGAGCGCCAGGGCGTACCGCCCTATGTGATCCTCCACGACAAGACGCTGAAGGCGATTGCCGAAATCCGTCCCGGAAACATTTCACGGCTGTCACAGATCATCGGCATCGGAGCGAAGAAGATCGAACTCTACGGCGACGACCTGCTTGAAATCGTACAGCAATTCCCGCTGGATCCGTCCTTGGACAACAGCCTGCCCGATACGGTCAACGAAACCCTGAAACGCCTGCGCGCCGGCGCCAGCCCTCAGCAGATCGCCGCCGACCGCGAACTGGCCGAAAGCAGCATCTACGGCCACCTGGCCCAGGCCATCGAAGCCGGACTGATCGAACTGGAGGCCGTCACCGACCTGGCCCCGGAGCAGATCGACGAGATCCGCTACGCACTGGAAATGGCGCTGGAAGAGGAAGACTTCCGCCTGAAGAAGGTCCACGAGACGCTGGACGGCGAATACGACTACGGCCTGATCAAGTGCGTGCTGGCCAGCCTCGGCCAATCCCCGCTGCCTACTTGATCTTGTTCTGCAGCTCCTTGAGCATCTCGGTCTGGATCTGCTGGATTTCCATGAAGCGACGCATCTCCTGGTGCAATAACTGATCGAGCTTTTCCGCGATGATGCGGATCTCGACCTCCGACTTGAGATTGACCTGATAGTCGTTCTCGGCGCGCATGCGGTCGCGGTCGGCCTGACGATTCTGGCTCATCATGATGATCGGCGCCTGTACCGCGGCGAGCAGGGACAGGAACAGGTTGAGCAGGATGAACGGATAGGGATCGAAGGGCTCCTGCCGCAACAGCAGGGTATTGGCCACCACCCACACGACGATCAGGAAACCAAACCAGAGGATGAAGGCCCAGCTTCCGCCGAACTCCGCCACCTTGTCGGCCACCCGTTCGCCGAAGCTCAGGCTCTGCTCGTATTCCTCGTTCAGGTTCTCGGAAACCAGGGCATTGTCGCGCAGGCTTTGCACGACCTCCGTTTCCAGTTCATCGAGTTCACCCAGGTCCTTTTCCATCAGCTGCTGGATATAGCGGGTGCGATATTCGTTGAGGCAGTCGTAGCAGATCAGCCCGTTCTCGTCCCACTCCGGTCTCTGATTGCGAATCAGCCGCAAAACGCCGCCCTGCACCAGATTCGCGGGTACCAGCTGGGTCATCGGCAGGGTTTTCCCGCAGACCTGGCAGCTGCCCGTCTTGTTGTGATGGCGTCGACTCATGCTTCAGGTCTCTCCCAGCTCAAGGATTGCGCGACCATTTCCAGTCGCGGATCTCCGGCATGTCCTCGCCGTGGGCGTCGATGTATTCCCGGTGTTCCACCAGCTTGTCATGCATCTGCTGGTGGATATGTCCGGCGCGGTCCGCCAGCGCCGGCACGCGATCGGCCACGGCCATCACCAGATGGAAACGATCGAGATCGTTGCGTACTACCATGTCGAAGGGCGTGGTAGTGGTCCCCTCCTCCTTGTAGCCACTGACATGCAGCTGGTTGCGGAAGGCGCGCCGGTAGGTCAGGCGGTGGATCAGCCAGGGGTAGCCGTGGAAGGCGAAGACCACCGGCACATCGGTTCCGAACAGGGCATCGAACTCCTGCTCCGGCAATCCGTGGGGATGTTCCCCGTGGGGCTGCAGGGTCATCAGGTCCACCACATTGATGACACGGATGCGCAGACTCGGCGCCAGGCTGCGCAACAGGTCCACCGCAGCCAGGGTCTCGATGGTCGGCACATCGCCGCAGCAGGCCATGATCACATCCGGCTTGCCGTCCTGGTCGTTGCTGGCCCATTCCCAGATGCCGATGCCCGCGCTGCAATGCTTGATGGCCGCATCCATGCTCAACCACTGGGGTTCCGGTTGCTTGCCAGCCACGATCACATTGACCAGGTTGCGCGAATTGAGACATTCGTGGGCCACATGGAGCAGGCAGTTGGCATCCGGCGGCAGGTACACGCGCACGATATCCGCCTTCTTGTTGACGACATGGTCGAGAAAGCCCGGATCCTGGTGCGAAAAGCCGTTGTGGTCCTGTCGCCATACGTGGGAGGTCAGCAGAATGTTGAGGGAGGCGATATCAGCGCGCCACGGAATCTCGTTGCAGACCTTGAGCCACTTGGCATGCTGGTTGAACATCGAATCGACGATGTGGATGAAGGCTTCGTAGCAGGAAAAGAAGCCGTGTCGCCCGGTCAGCAGATAGCCTTCCAGCCAGCCCTGGCAGGTATGCTCGGAAAGAATCTCCATCACCCGCCCATCGGGGTCGAGGTGGTCGTCGTAGTCGAGGGTCTGTGCCATCCAGGCGCGATCGGTGACATCGAACAGGGCCGACAGCCGGTTGGAAGCCGTCTCGTCCGGCCCCATGACGCGGAAGTTCGCCGTCTTCTCGTTCAGCTTCATGACATCCCGCAGGAACAGCCCGAGCCGCCGGGTGGCCTCGCCCAGTCCCTCCCCTGGCTGTTTCACTTCCAGCGCATAGTCCCGGTAATCCGGCAGGTGCAGGGGCTGCAGCAGCAAGCCGCCGTTGGCATGGGGGTTGGCTCCCATGCGGCGATCGCCCTCGGGGGCCAGCTCGGCAATCTCGGGCCGCAACCAGCCGGACTCGTCGAACAACTCGCGCGGGCGGTAGCTCTCCATCCAGGATTGCAGCAATCGCAGGTGCTCCGGTGTGGTTGCATTGGGGATCGGCACCTGGTGAGCGCGCCAGAAATCCTCGACCTTGAGACCGTCCACCTGTTTCGGCCCGGTCCAGCCCTTGGGGGTACGCAGGATGATCATGGGCCAGCGCGGCAGCGAGGTTCCTCCCTCTTCGCGGGCCTGTTTCTGGATGGTCCGGATGCGCCCGATGGCATGATCCAGCATGGCCGCCAACCGCTGATGAACCGGTTCCGGATCGTGCCCGGCCACCACCAGGGGTTCGTAGCCGTAGCCGCGAAACAGATCCAGCAGGCTGGCCTCGTCGATACGCGCCAGCACCGTGGGGTTGGCGATCTTGTAGCCATTGAGATGCAACACGGGCAGCACCGCGCCATCGCGCTGCGGATTCAGGAACTTGTTGGAATGCCAGGCCGTGGCCAGGGGGCCGGTTTCCGCCTCGCCGTCGCCGACCACGCACAGGGCCAGCAGGTCGGGATTGTCGAATACCGCGCCATAGGCATGGGCCAGGGAATAGCCCAGCTCGCCGCCCTCGTTGATCGAGCCCGGCGTTTCCGGGGCGCAGTGGCTCGGCACGCCACCGGGGAAGGAGAATTGCCTGAACAGGCGCTTCATGCCCGCCTTGTCTTGAGAGACATCGGGGTAACGCTCGCTGTAACTACCCTCCATCCAGGTGCTCGCCACCAGCGCGGGACCGCCGTGCCCCGGCCCGGTGACGAAGATGGCATTCAGGTCATACCGGCGAATGACCCGGTTCATGTGCGCATACAGCAGGTTGAGCCCCGGGGTCGTGCCCCAGTGGCCGAGGCGCCGCGGCTTGATGTGCTCGGGCCGGAGATCTTCCTCCAGCAGGGGATTGTTCATCAGGAAGATCTGCCCGGCCGAGAGGTAATTGGCGGCCCGCCACCAGGCATCGATGAGATACAGCTCCTCTCTGCCGAGAGGGGAAGCATCGAGGGTATTGGAAGAAGATGTCATGATGGAGTTCTCCTGGATGGGTGCAGCAGGCGAGCCGCATGGACGGCGATGACCTGCTCCTCGTCGGTAGCAATACTGTACACCGAAACCGGGCTGCCGGGCCGACTGATGCACGGCTGCCGGTCCTCGTTGGCCCGGGCATCGAGGCGGATGCCGAGCCAGGCCGCCGCCTCGCAGATGCGCGCACGAATCACCGCCGAATGCTCACCGATACCCCCGGTGAACACCAGGGCATCCAGCCCTCCCAGGGCAGCGGCCATGGAGGCCAGGGCGCGATGCGCATGGTGAACGAAATAATCGACGGCCAACCGGGCTTCCGGTCTGTCGTCGTGCAACAGTTCGAGCATGTCGCCACTGTTGCCGGAAAGACCGAGCAGGCCGCTGCGATGGTTGAACAGCTCATCCACTTCCGCCGCCGACATGCCCTGTTGCTGAATCAGCCAGGTGGCTATACCGGGGTCCAATGCGCCGCTGCGCGTGGCCATGGGCAGGCCATCGAGGGGCGTGAAACCCATGGTGGTGGCCATCGACCGGCCTTCTTGCATGGCACAGAGACTGGCACCGTGACCCAGATGCGCCACTACGACCCGTTTTCTGACCGACTCCCCCAGATGCAGGGGCAATTGCGCAGCAATATATTCATAGGACAAGCCATGAAACCCGTAGCGGCGTACCCCGGCGTCGTAGCACTCCCGCGGCAGGGCATAACGCTGTTCGACCTGCGGCATGCTGCGGTGGAAGGCGGTATCGAAGCAGGCGACCTGGGGCAGCTCCGGCCAGCGCCGACGCAGAGCGCGGATCGCTGCCAGTCCCGGCGGCTGATGCAGAGGCGCCAGGGGCGTCAGCGCCTGCAGGCGGTCAATCAAGGCATCATCGATCTGCGCCGGACCGGACTGCTCGCTACCACCATGCACCACCCGATGACCGGCGCCAAGCCAGCGCAGGTCCGGAGCCTGCCGACCCAGAATCCGCAGCAAGCGGTCCACCAAGTGCTCAAACAGCTCCGGCGCCTCTTCTCCGCGGGGACGGGATTCCAGTTCCTGCTGCAGAATCTTTCGGCCCTGTCGGTTGTTCAGCGACAGTTGCGGTTGCGCCGTATCGAGCCGGGCAAACTGGCCGCGACAGATCATTCGCGTTGCCGACGCATCACTCGTCAGGCATTCGTGAACGGCGAATTTCAGGCTCGACGAGCCCGCATTGAGTATCAGCAGAGCGGGAACCGTATCGGGGGAAGCCATGCAAAATCCTGTTCCGGCATCGGAAGGCCGCAGGATACTACAGTCGCGGAACAGCTCGCGAACGGAAGACAGGGAGGCCGATGATTGCGATAACCGGCTGGGCAGGCTTGCAGGGTCTCAGCCGACTCGGCCAAACCATCGGGGGGCGCAGCCCGCCTGCTGACAACCCTGCTGTATTCAGCGGTGGGTCAGGCCTCATGGCATAGACAGTTACCCCGATCAGGATGGCGTGCGCTGGCCGGCCGCATCGAGCAGGGCTTCCAGTTGTTGCAAGACTGCGTCACCAAAGCCGTGAAGCTCGTAGCCGCGCCGAATATGCGCTACATAGGCATCAGCTGGTTGCAATGCGTAATCGATGCGGTCGGGATGCGCGACATAGACCTGGCAGACGCGCCGACCGGATTGTTCTCCCTCGAAGGGCAGGGT
>WGBK01000078.1 GCA_015494335.1 Gammaproteobacteria bacterium
AGGTCCCCGGCCTTGATGCGGTCGGTCTCGCCCTTGGTCACGCCGGCGATCAGGGTCAGCTTGCCGCCGTCGCGGCTACCGAGAACGATGGCAGCCTTGCCGAGCTTGTTCTTGAGTTGATCGACCGTATCGCGCAGGGTCTTGACATCGGCGCCTTCCAGTTCAGCCGCCAGCACCTGGATGCCGTTGATCTCTACGGCCCGGGAGGCCAGGTCGCCCCCGGCCTGGGCGGCCAGCTTGCCCTTGAGCTGTTCGAGCTGCTTCTCCAGTTGCTTCTGCTGTTTCTGCAGCTGCTCGATTTTCGGTTGCAGTTCGTCGCGACTGGTCTTCAGGCTTTCGGCCAGGCGGTCGAGCTGGTCTTCGTCGGCATGGAAGCGTTGCAGGGCCTTGTGGCCGGTAATGGCCTCGATGCGACGCACGCCGGAGGCGACGCCGGTTTCGAGAACAATCTTGAAGGGGCCGATATCGCCGGTGCGCTCCACATGGGTGCCGCCGCAGAGTTCCACCGATTCGCTGCCGATGTGCAATACGCGCACGGTATCTCCGTATTTCTCGCCGAACAGCATCATCGCACCCGTTTCACGGGCGTCGTCGATCGACATGACTTCGGCCCGGGTCGGGATGTTGGCCAGAATCTGCGCATTGACCCGATCCTCGATGGCCCGGATCTCCTCTCGTGTCAGCGGCTGGAAGTGGGAGAAATCGAAGCGCAGCTTGTCGGCGTCGACCAGCGAGCCCTTCTGCTGCACATGGTCGCCGAGCTGGTGACGCAGGGCTTCGTGCATCAGGTGGGTCGCGGAGTGGTTACGCATGATCGCGGCGCGGCGCTCGGCATCGACCTCGGCATGCACGCCCTCGCCCACCCGGATACGGCCGGAAACCATCTCGCCGTAGTGCAGGAACACACCGCCCTGCTTCTGGGTGTCGTCGACACGGAAACGACTGTCGCCGACGCTGAGCCAGCCGCTATCGCCAACCTGGCCGCCGGATTCGCCGTAGAAGGGCGTGCGGTCGAGGATCACCACGCCGGATTCGCCGGCCGACAACTGATCGACGGCTTCGCCATCCTTGAGCAGGCGCAGGATCTGGCCGTCGTGCTCGGTGGCTTCGTAGCCGGTAAATTCGGTTTCCGGCGTGCCTTCCAGCGAGGGGCCTTCCTCTCCACCGGAGAACTGACTGGCACTGCGCGCCCGCTGCTTCTGCTCGGCCATGGCCCGTTCGAAGCCTTCCATGTCGATATCGAGGCCGTGCTCGCGGGCCACATCGGCCGTCAGATCCGCCGGGAAGCCATAGGTGTCGTAGAGCTTGAACACCGTTTCGCCGTCGATGACCTTGCCGTCGAGACCTTCGATGGCCTGTTCGAGAATCTTCAGGCCGTGCTCGAGGGTTTCGGCAAAGCGCTGTTCTTCCTTCAGCAGCACCTTGGCCACATGCTCCTCGGCCTTGAGCAGCTCCGGATAGGCATCGCCCATCTCCTCGGCCAGCGATCGAACCAGCTTGTGGAAGAAAGGCTGCTTGCAACCGATCTGATGCCCGTGCCGGGCCGCGCGGCGGATGATACGACGCAGCACATAGCCACGCCCCTCGTTGGAAGGCAGCACGCCGTCGACGATCATGAAAGCACAGGATCGGATATGGTCGGCAATCACGCGCAGGGACTTGCTCTCCAGGTCCGTCTCGCCGGTCACCTCGGCGGCGGCCCGGATCAGGTTCTGGAACAGGTCGATCTCGTAATTGCTGTGCACACCCTGGAGGATTGCGGCCAGACGCTCGAGCCCCATGCCGGTATCGATGGAGGGATTCGGCAAGGGCGTCAGCTTGCCGCTGGCATCGCGGTCGTACTGCATGAACACCAGGTTCCAGATCTCGATGTAGCGATCACCATCCTCGTCCGGTGAGCCCGGTGGGCCGCCGGGAATTTCCGGGCCATGATCGTAGAAGATCTCGCTGCAGGGGCCGCAGGGACCGGTATCGCCCATCGACCAGAAGTTGTCCTTGGCGCCGATGCGGCCGAAGCGCTCGGGATCGACCTTCATTTCCTTGAGCCAGATGTCGGCGGCTTCGTCGTCTTCCTCGTAGACCGTCACCCAGAGTTTTTCAGGCGGCAGGCCGAGATCCTCGGTGAGAAACTCCCAGGCATAGCGAATCGCCTCGCGCTTGAAATAGTCGCCGAAGCTGAAGTTGCCGAGCATTTCGAAAAAGGTGTGATGCCGAGCGGTGTAGCCGACATTCTCGAGATCGTTGTGCTTGCCGCCTGCGCGGACGCAACGCTGAGCCGTGGTCGCGCGCTGATAGGGGCGCGTCTCCTTGCCGAGAAACACATCCTTGAACTGCACCATGCCCGCGTTGGTGAACAGCAGGGTCGGGTCATTGTGCGGCACCAGCGAACTGGAAGGCACCACTTCATGACCGCGTTGCTGGAAGAAATCGAGGAAACGGCTGCGTAATTCTGCGCTGGATATCATTACATCTGGGGGTGGCTCAAGGTCAGCGGAATAATCGCATGACTGCGTCCGATGAAAAACCCCTATTTTGCAGAAAGCGTGCCTGTTTCATGCGTTCCCGGTAATCCGGGGGAAGGTCGTCACCGAACTTGCGCCGGCGCTGTTCCCGCATCGATGCGTCCCAGTCGAAATCGCAATCCATGACAGCATCGATCAACTCGCCCGGGACGCCGCGCTCGGCCATTTCGCGCCGGATGCGCGCCGGGCCATAACCCCGATCCCGGCGCTGCCGCAACCAGGCCTCGGCAAAGCGCCGATCGCTCAGCAGACCTTCCTCGGCCAGGCGCTGCAGCGCCTCGTCGATCTCTTCCTGCGGGTAACCCCGAAGGCGCAGCTTGTCGGACAGCTGCTGCCGCGTGTGCTCACGCCGCGACAGCAGATCCATCGCGACATGACGCGGGCTGCGCTGTTCCTCGCCCTTCGCCATCAGGCCTCGGCTTCGGTCTCGCTCGCGTCCGCGGCGGCTCCGGCAGCGGTGGCAGATTTCGGCAACAGTTCCTCGCGCAGCCGCTGCTCGATTTCCTGCGCCATTTCGGGATGTTCCTTGAGGTAGCGACGCACATTGTCCTTGCCCTGGCCGATGCGCTCATCCTTGTAGCTGTACCAGGCGCCGGACTTGTCGACGATGCCCTGCTTGACGCCAAGATCGATCAACTCGCCCTCGAGAGAGGTACCCTCGCCATAGAGAATCTCGAACTCGCACTGCTTGAACGGCGGCGCGACCTTGTTCTTGACTACCTTGACGCGGGTTTCGTTGCCGATCACCTCGTCGCCGCGCTTGATCGCGCCGATGCGGCGGATGTCGAGACGCACCGAGGAATAGAACTTGAGGGCGTTTCCGCCGGTAGTGGTTTCTGGGTTGCCGAACATGACGCCGATCTTCATGCGGATCTGGTTGATGAAGATGACCATGGAATTGGAGCGCTTGATGCTGCCGGTGAGCTTGCGCAGGGCCTGCGACATCAGACGCGCCTGCAGGCCGACATGGGAATCGCCCATGTCGCCCTCGATCTCGGCTTTCGGCGTCAGCGCGGCGACCGAGTCGACAACGATGACATCCACCGCGCCGGAGCGCACCAGCATGTCGGTGATCTCCAGGGACTGTTCGCCGGTATCGGGCTGGGAAACCAGCAGTTCCTCCATGTTGACGCCCAGCTTCTCGGCATAGAGCGGGTCCAGCGCATGCTCGGCATCGACGAAGGCCGCGGTGCCACCCTGCTTCTGGCACTGGGCCAGCACCTGCAGCGCCAGCGTGGTCTTGCCCGAGGATTCCGGGCCGTAGATCTCGATCACCCGGCCCTTCGGCAGACCGCCGATGCCAAGGGCAATGTCCAGGGACAGGGAACCGGTGGATATCGCTTCCATGTTGCGATCGACAGAGCCGTCGCCCATGCGCATGACCGAGCCCTTGCCGAACTGTTTCTCGATCTGGCCCAGCGCTGCGGCGAGCGCCTTCTTCTTGTTTTCGTCCATTGTGATCTCCTCGGGATTGGGTTTGAGAGGTAAAGCTCGATGGCCGATTATTCCACAGACCAACGAGAACATAAAGAGAACTTTTCGGTACAGCGACCAGCGGTCCCTGTGCAACTGGGGAGCAGTATAGCGGGCGCAAGGCTCACTGGATGAGCCTGCTAAAAAAATCAACTTGCCTGGGATGCGATGGGTTTCGTTCCTCAACCCATCCTACGAACGAAAGATACCTGCAGGATGGGTTGAGCCTGGCGAAACCCATCGCAACAGGATCGAACAGTTGCCGTCAACCTTCGGTGCCACCGACGGTGATCTCGTCGATCTTTAGCGTCGGCTGGCCGACACCCACCGGCACCGATTGGCCGTCCTTTCCGCAAACGCCCACGCCGCTGTCCAGTTCCAGGTCGTTGCCGACCATGGAGATGCGGCCCATGACCTCGGGGCCGGAACCGATCAGCGTCGCGCCCTTGATCGGGCGGCCCAGCTTGCCGTGTTCGATCTCGTAGGCCTCGGTCAGCGAGAACACGAAACGGCCGGAGGTGATGTCCACTTGGCCGCCGCCGAAATTGACCGCGTAGATCCCCTTGTCCACCGATTCGATGATTTCCTGGGGGTCGGACTCGCCGGGCAGCATGTAGGTGTTGGTCATGCGCGGCATCGGCAGATGGGCATAGGATTCGCGACGGCCGTTGGAGGTGGAACTCACGCCCATGAGGCGCGCGTTGAGCTTGTCCTGCATGTAGCCGCGCAGGATTCCGTTCTCGATCAGCGTGGTGGACTGGGCCGGCACGCCCTCGTCGTCGACGCTGAGGGAACCGCGGCGATGCTCCAGGCTGCCGTCATCGACCACGGTGACCAGCGGCGAGGCCACCTGCTCGCCGACGCGGCCGCTGAAGGCCGAGGTTCCCTTGCGGTTGAAATCCCCTTCCAGGCCGTGACCGACCGCCTCGTGCAGCAGCACGCCGGGCCATCCCGGACCCAGCACCACCGGCATGGCGCCGGCCGGGGCGGACTCGGAACGCAGGTTGACGCTGGCGATGCGCACCGCCTCGCGGGCGTATTCGTAGGCGCGGTCGCTGTCGAAGAAGACGCTGTAGTCGTGACGACCGCCGCCGCCGGCATGCCCCTGCTCGCGCCGCCCCTGGTCGTGCATCAGCACCATCACCGACATGCGCACCATCGGACGCAGGTCGGCGGCCAGGTCGCCGTCGCTGGCCGCCACCAGGATGTGTTCGAGGGATCCGGACAGGGAG
Source organism: Gammaproteobacteria bacterium (assembly GCA_015494335.1). Classification (GTDB taxonomy): domain Bacteria; phylum Pseudomonadota; class Gammaproteobacteria; genus S144-22. The sequence goes on from WGBK01000078.1 coordinate 5,228, forward strand.
ATGATGACCTGTTCGATGCGCGGGTCGAGGCTGCGCGTGTAGGCGTCGAGTTGCTTGAGCAGCTCGACCTTTTCCTCGGCGCTGCGGCTGTCGATGGGGTTGAGCGGGCTGTACAGGCGTTTCGGGGCAGCCTTGCGCAGTTCCAGCCGGCCGCCCTGGTCGAGGCCGGTGCGGGCAATTGCCAGCGCATTCCCCGCAGCGGCCTTGAGCGCGCGCAGGTCGATGCTGTCGCTGTAGGCAAAGCCGGTTTTCTCGCCGCTGATGGCGCGGATGCCGACGCCGCTCTCGATATTGAAGGAACCCTCGCGGATGATGCCGTCGTCCAGGGTCCAGGATTCCTGCTGGGCATGCTGGAAATAAAGATCGGCATAGTCGATGCCGGGGCGCTGCATGGCCTCGAGCACGGAGGTGACCTGGGGCAGGTCCAGCTCGGCCGGCTGCAGCAGGGTCTGTTCGACTTGGGTCAGGGTCTGGGTCATTCGGTTCTCACGAAGAATCTGCGGTGGTTCAGCACCGGGAAGCGCTCGCGCATCTGCGCCTGCTTTTCGAGGTTGATGTCGGCCAGGGCATACCCGGCTCCGCTGGGCTTTTCGGCCAGGATATTGCCCCAGGCGTCAGCAATCAGGCTGTGGCCGTAGGTTTCCCGGCCATTGACATGGAAGCCGCCCTGGGCCGGGGCGACGATGGCGGTCAGGTTCTCGATGGCGCGGGCGCGCAGAAGCACATGCCAGTGCGCCTGGCCGGTCACTGCAGTGAAGGACGAGGGCAACACGAACAGCTCGGCGCCGCGATCGACGAGGATACGAAACAGCTCCGGGAAACGCAGGTCGTAGCAGATCGCCAGCCCCACACGCACCCCTTCGACCTCGGCCACCACCACCTGGTTCCCCGGCCGGATCACGGCCGACTCCTGGTAGCTCTCGTCGGAGTCGGGCAGGGATACATCGAACAGGTGGATCTTGTCATAGTGGGCCAGGCAACGGCCATCGGGACCGTGCACCGGCAGCCGGTTGAAATAGTGCCGAGAGTCAGCGCGTATCGGTACCGTGCCGCCGACCACGACAATGCCGTGACGCTTCGCCTGATCGGACAGGAAATCCTGGATCGGACCGCTTCCGGGTTCTTCCGCCTGCTCGACCACATCCTCCTGCTGTACGCCGACCAGACCGAAGTTCTCCGGCAGGGCCACCCACTGGGCGCCGTCGAGCACAGCGGCTTCGATCTGCTTCTCGGCCTCGGCCAGGTTTGCGTGGATATTCGAACCCGAGGCCATCTGGATGGCGGCGGTGCGGATCATGGGTTCAACTCCTCGCGCGTGCCGACCAGCAGACGCAGTCGATCACTGCTCTGCAGCCCGGGGGCCAGCAGGATCGCGTCGGAAGGCACGCCCAGGGAAATCA
>WGBK01000079.1 GCA_015494335.1 Gammaproteobacteria bacterium
CTTTCTCACCCTGAAAAATCTGTAATCCGCTCAGAAAAGACTATTCTCCACGGGATCATCCGTTTGTTTGCTTCCCATGCCCGACTACCGACAACGCATCCTCGAACACGGTCGCCTGCTGACCCTGCCGGAGGTCTACCTGCGACTGCAGCAGGTGCTGGCGCGCGACGACTTCTCGATGCAGGAGGTCACCGAGGTCATCCAGTACGATCCGGCGATCACGACGCGTCTGCTGAACCTGGTCCGCAGCGCCTATCTTGGACTGGGACCGCGCATCGACACCATCAGCCATGCGGTCAATTACCTCGGCGCCCAGTCCATTCACGATCTGGTGCTGACCACGGTGCTGGCGGATCGCTTCGGCGATATCCGCAACGAACAGTTCAACCTGCAGGATTTCTGGCTGCGCAGCGTGCGCACGGCCCTGTTCACCCGCGCGCTGGCCCAGCGCAGCCTCCCCGACCAGGCCGAGCGCCTGTTCGTCGCCGGGCTGATCCACGATCTCGGTTACCTGATGATGCAACAGGCCATCCCGGAGATACTGGACGCACCGCTGTCCCTGCCCCAGGAACAGCGGCTCGAGGCCGAGCGGCAACAGCTCGGTTTCGACAGCCATGAAATAGCCCTGGACCTGTTCGAGAACTGGCAACTGCCCGACAGCCTGCTGCAGGTGCTAGCGGCACGGCGCCACCCGGCCGATGCCGGGGAGTCTGCCCAGTCCGCCGCCCTGCTCGCCATGGCCAGCGATCTCGCCGATGCGGTCGGAGTGGGCGCCGACCCATTGCCGCTGCCGGCCGACACGAACATCCGCGAACTTGCCGATCTCGACGAGGAAGAGGCCGCCGATGCCGTCACGGAAGCCGAACAGGAACTGGGCCATGCCATGCGCCTGCTGTTCCCCCATCTGATCGACTGATACTGAATCTACCGACCGGAACCTTCTCCGGCGCATCCGGTCAGCAGGCTTGCACCCTCTGCCCGCGGACCGGATACTGACGACATGCCCTATCTGCTGCTGATCCTGTTGTTGCTCCTGCTGGGCCTGATACCGCAATGGTGGATCCGGCGCACGCTGCAGCGCTATCACCGGCAGCCGGAGGAGAATTTTCCCGGCACCGGTGGCGAGCTGGCCCGGCACCTGCTCGATCGCTTCGACCTGCAGGATGTCGGCCTTGAAATCACCGATCAGGGCGATCATTACGACCCGCAGGCGAAATGCCTGCGCCTGACCGAGGACAAGTTTCACGGCCGCACGCTGACCGCGATCACCGTGGCCGCCCATGAGTGCGGCCACGCCCTGCAGCATGCTGCGAAAGAACCTCTGTTCGAGCTGCGTTCTCGGCTGGCCGGGTCGGCCGCCTGGGCCACCCGCATCGGCGTGCTGCTGCTCTATGCCGCACCGCTGCTGACCCTGCTGCATCGCGCGCCTTCGGTGATGGCGCTGCAGATGATCGGCGCCTTTCTGGTGATGGGTTTCGGCGTGCTGATTCAGCTGATGACCTTGCCGGTGGAAATCGATGCCAGTTTCAACAAGGCCCTGCCCCTGCTCGAGTCCGGCTATCTGAACGAGAAACAGAAACGACCGGCGCGGCAGATCCTGCGCGCCGCGGCCTTTACCTATGTCGCGGCGGCCATGGCCGCACTGCTCAACCTGTGGCGCTGGAAGGCGCTGCTCCGTCACTGAGGGAAACCATGAATTTCCACCCGATACGCCGCTTCCGGCGCTGGCGCCGCAGCCGGCAGCTCTGTCAGTCCCGCATCCCTATCGAGCTGTGGGAACGGGTGGAGCAGGACGCACTGGAGCACTTCCGTCTCAGCCATCATGAACTCGCCCGGCTGCGCGAGCTGGCCAGCCTGTTCCTGCTGAAGAAAGCCATCAGTGCCGCAGAGGGCTTCGAGGTGGATGATTACATGCGCGTCGTCATCGCTTCCCAGGCTTGCCTGCTGATTCTCGAAATCGACCAGGATCTGTCGCTGGACTGGTTCGACGGCTGGCACGAGGTGATCGTCTATCCGGATTCCTTTTTCGTGGTGCAGCAGCAACCCGACGAGATCGGGCTGGTACACGAGCAGCGCATACTGCTGGGTGGCGAGGCCTGGGGAACCGGTCCGGTAATCCTGTCCTGGAAGGATGCCCAGCCGGGGCACCATGTCCATGGCAAGGGCAGCAACGTGATCCTGCACGAGTTCGCCCACAAGCTGGACATGCTCAACGGTGTGGCCAACGGCATGCCGCCGCTGCACCGCGACATGAAGCGCGAGGACTGGACCCGCGCCATGAGCGAGAGCTATGAAGACCTGCTGCACCAGGTCGAGCGTCATCACCGCACCCGCATCGACCCCTACGGGGCCGAAAGTCCGGCGGAATTCTTCGCCGTGGTAACCGAGGAATTCTTCGAGTGGCCGGAACGCCTGTATCACTACTACCCGAAGGTCTATCACCAGCTGAAGCTGTTCTACCGCCAGGATACGCTCAAGCGAATGACTGGCCCGCATCACTGATTGCCGGCCGGTTTCCGGCCTGTGGTAGCATGCACCCTCGATTCAGCCGAGGTTCCAAGATGCCCCTGCAGCAAGCCCGCAAGCAGTATTCCCTGATGCCTCCCGTCATCAAGTTTCTGCTGTTGAGCAACACCCTGATCTTTCTGCTGGAAGCGCTGGGCGGCATCTCCCTGATTCGCGAATTCGCGCTGTGGCCGATCCTGCCCGACGATTTCGTGCGCATGGCCCAGGCCCGGGGCTATTTCATCAACCGCTTCGAACCCTGGCAACTGCTCAGCTATGCCTTCCTGCACGGCAGCAGCATGCACCTGCTGCTCAACATGTATGCCCTGTGGCTGTTCGGCATCGCATTGGAAAACTTCTGGGGATCGGCTCGCTTTGCCCTCTACTACCTGGTCTGCGTGGTCGGCGCCGGCTTCGTGCAACTGCTGGTGGTCAGCTTCACGGCGGAGCCAGGCAACTACTATCCGACCATCGGCGCCAGCGGCGGCGTATTCGGGGTACTGCTGGCCTACGGCATGATCTTCCCGCGCAGTATCCTGTTTCTGCTGATCCCGCCGATGCCGATCGAGGCACGCTGGTTCGTGCTGATCTATGGCGGCATCGAACTGTTCTTCGGCATCACCGGCACGGATTCCGGCGTCGCCCATTTCGCCCATCTCGGCGGCATGTTCTTCGGCTATCTGCTGATCCGCCACTGGCGCAACCTGCCACCGGCACGGCCGGACCGGCTGCCGGGTTAGTTGTCTTCGTCCTCCAAAGACGGATCATAGAGGCCCTGGCGGGCCAGGCTGTTGAGCCGCGCGCGCTTGAGCAAGGCCTGCTGGGCCGCCTCGACATTCTCCGGCTTGCCGGCCCAGGCATGCAGGGCCGGCTGCTGCAGGGCGCGGCCGTAGGAAATGCTCAGTTGCCAGGGCGCATTGCCGCGCAACTGGTTGATGGCATTGAGATTCAGGGTGGCTTCTTCCGCGCCCTGCCCGCCGGAGAGGAAGTGGATGCTGGGAACGGCTGCCGGCACGCAGCGCCGTAGCACCTGCAGCGTGGCCTCGGCCACTTCCTGGGGCGAAGCCTTGCGGCAATCCTTGCCCGGCAGCACCATGTTGGGTTTGAGCAGCATCAGCTCGAAGACCACGCCGTGTCGATGCAGGGCATGAAACACCTCGCGCAACACCGCCTCGGTGACCTCGGCGCAGCGGTCGATATCGTGATCGCCGTCCATCAGCACCTCGGGCTCGACGATCGGCACCACGCCGGCTTCCTGGCACACGGCGGCATAGCGCGCCAGCATCTCGGCATTGGCTTCCAGGCCGATCTGGGTCGGGTTACGCGGCGTGATCGGGTAGACCTCGCGCCACTTGGCAAAGCGGGCGCCCTGGGCCTTGTAACCCTCGAGCCGTTCGCCGAGGCCATCGAGACCGCAGGTGATCAGGTCTCCCGGAACGCCGGAGAGAGGCCCCTTGCCCTTGTCCACCTTGATACCGGGCACGATGCCCTGGGC
>WGBK01000080.1 GCA_015494335.1 Gammaproteobacteria bacterium
ACCAAGGTCGACCGTCCCAGCGATGTCACCGGCCTGGTCGATGTCGGCAACCTGACCGCCATTCTCAACGATCCCCAGGATGTCACCGCGGTGATGGAATCCATGGCCCGCATCACCCACAAGAAACTCAAGCTCGGCACCGTGCAGACCGGCGTCAGCAACGACGAGGTGATCAAGGACCTGGTGCGTTGCGGCTATCTCAAATCCGCCGACCTTGCCGACCGCTTTGCTGGTCGAGAGGTTGATCCGCTGAAAGATACTGACGTTCTGGCCAGCTTTGGCGTGACCACCGGCGACAACCTGACCGACCGCGAATTCCGCAAGACCGCCTCGATCATGAAAATGGTGCTCAACGGCTATTCCGCCGGTGGCTGCATCACCATGGGCGGTTACGATTACCACACCGGCGACCGCAGCACCGGCGAGAACCGCGACCTGCGTGCCGGCCGTTGCATCGGCGCCGTGCTCAACTATGCCGCGCGCGTCAACAAGCCGGTGATGATCTATGTGTTCAGCGACGGCTCCCTGGCCAGCAACGGTCGCCGCGACGAGTCCCAGAACAACGGCAACATGCTCGGCGGACGCGGCAAGGGCGAATGGACGGGCGACAACTCCTCCACCGCCTGCTCCTTCTTCCTGGTCTACAACCCGGTGGCCAGGCCCAGTCCGCTGATTGCCGGGCGCCAGATCGGCCGCTTCTCGCCGGACGCCTCGGTGGTCACCTCGTCCAGCCCGGCCGCCAACAATGTCAACCTGCTGGTCAACACGGTACTGCTCAACTACATGTCGCTCAACGGCGACCTGAGCCGGTTCCCGACCCTGTTCCCGAACCACGGCCTCGGTACCAACATCGACCAGTACGTGGCCTTCGCTTCCCTTACCTGACCGGCAGATCCGCCACCCGATGCCGTACCGCTCGATTCTGCAGCTCCTCACGGGGCTGTTTCTTTCCGCGCTGACCGCGCTGGCCTTGTCCTCGCCCGCGCAGGCCGAATGGCTGCGCGAGAGCGAGAACATCATGGGCACGCGGGTCGCCGTCGAGCTGTGGCACGAAAAGGGGGATGAACAGAAGGCCGGCCTCTGCGCCGGGCGCGTATTCGACGAGATGCGCCGCATCGACGCCTTGATGAGCCCCTTCAAGCCCGACAGCGAAGTCTCGGCCATCAACCGCGACGCCGCCATCGAGCCGGTGACCGTGAGCCCCGAGCTCTATGCCTTGATCCAGCGCGCGCTGGAGTTTTCGAAGCTCTCCAACGGCGTGTTCGACATCAGCTTCGCCTCGATCGGCTACCGCTACGATTACCGCCGCGGCATCCGCCCCGACGACCGCCAGATCCGCGCATCTCTGGACAACATCGACTACCGCCAGATCCAGCTGCAGGACGGGCGTATCCGCTTTCTGCGGCCGGGCATGCGCATCGATCTCGGCGGCATCGCCAAGGGTTACGCCGTCGATCGCTCCATCGAACTGCTGAAGCAGTGCGGCATCCGCAACGCCCTGGTCAGCGCCGGCGGCGACAGTCGCCTGCTCGGCGATCGTCACGGCCGGCCCTGGATCATCGGCATCCGCCATCCGCGCCGCGAGGGCGCCGTGGCCCTGCGTCTGCCGCTGGACAACAGCGCCATCTCCACCTCCGGCGACTACGAGCGCTTCTTCCTGTCCAACGGTGAGCGCGTGCACCACATCATCAACCCGAGCACCGGGAAATCCGCTCGCAAAAGCTGGAGCAGCACCGTGATCGGCCCGGACGCCACCACCACCGACGCCCTCTCCACCACGCTGTTCATTCTCGGCGCCGAGGCCGGCATGAAATTGATCGATCAATTGGACGGACTCGACGCTATAATCATCGATGCCCGTGGAAAGATTCATTACTCGAGCGGCCTCATGGCCGCCGGTTCATCCTCCGGATGACGCATCAAAAGGAACCCGCCATGACCCGTTTACTGACCCGTTCCCCGTCTCTCCTCCGCCGTCTCGGCCTGAGCCTGCTGCTGTGCTTCAGCCTGGCCGCCCAGTCCCAGCAGGAAAACGAGGAAATCACCGTCGATCCGAACACCGAGAAAGTGATCCCCGCACCCGCGGAAACGCCGCCCGCAACCCAGTTGCAGAGCGAGATCCGCGACCTCAAGAAACAGGTGCTGCAGCTCAACAAGGATCTGTTTCTGCTCGAGGAAGACCTGCTGTTCCCGGCCAACACCCAGTTCAGCGTGTTCCTGTCGCTGGATACCGGCCAGCTGTTCGGTCTCGATGCCGCCCAGCTCAAGATCGACGACAAGATCGTGTCCAACCATCTTTACACCGAGCGCGAACTGTCGGCGCTCAAGCGCGGCGGCGTGCAGCGCCTCTACATCGGCAACCTGCCCAGCGGCGAGCACGAGATCGTCGCCATCTTCGTCGGCAAGGGCCCCAACGGCCGTGACTACCGCCGCGGCGAGACCCTGAAGGTCGAGAAGGGCGACGATCCGCTGTTCGTCGAGTTACGCATCCTCGACGATCCGACCAAGGAGCAGCCGCAGTTCACCTCCCGAGTCTGGGAGTAGGCCGACGCCACAGCGCATGATCATGTCCCGCCGTCTGCTGCCAAGCCTTTCCCTTACCGTCGCGCTGTTGTGCGCGCCGCTGTCCCATGCCGGGACAGTGGACGGCGAGGCCGGCGAGGTGCGCGACCTGCCCTATGGCAACGCGCTCTATCACTATTTCCAGGATCGCCCGCTGGCAGCCATCACTCGCCTGCTGGCCGCCCGCGAGCGCAACCGGCTGCAACGCACCGGCAAGGACGCCGACCTGCTGCTCGGCAATCTCTATTACGGCTACGGCCTGATCCCGGACGCGGTGGAGCTGTTCAACGGCTTGCTCGACGACGAAAGCCCCTCTTCCCTGCGCAACCGGGTCTGGTTCAACCTCGCCCGCGTCGAATACGAGCAGGGCAACTACAAGCCTGCCGCTGAATTGCTGCAGCGCATCGACGACGAGCTGCCCGAATCGCGCCAGGCGCAGAAAGACTACCTGCTGATGCGCCTCTACCTGCTGGCCGGAGACAGCGAGGCTGCACGCTCCGCGCTCAAACGGATTCCGACTGACTCCATCTGGCGCAGCTACGGCGAATACAATCTCGGCATCAGCCTGACCGCCGACGGCAAGGCTGACGCCGGCCGCGAATGGCTGATCTCCGCCGCCGACCGCAGCCTGTCCGACCCCGGACCCGAAGGTCAGGCCCTCAGCGATGCCGCGCGCCTGGCCACCGGCCTGGCTTCCCTGCGCGACGGCAAGTGGTCCCAGGTCATCGACGACCTGCGGCAGGTCCACATTGACGGCCCCCTTTCCAATACTGCACTGCTCGCCACCGGCTGGGCCTGGCACCTACAGGGCAACCCGCTCCAGGCCATCGGTATCTGGCAGACCCTGATCGACAAGCAACAGAAGGATGCCGCCACCCGCGAAGCCCATGTCGCCATGGGTCAGGTACAGGAACAGGCCGGCAACCTGAAGCTGGCGGCTTGGTACTACGACCGTGCCGCGCGCTATCTGCAAGAGGCGCTGGACGACCTCGACCGAGTCATTGCCGAGGTCGAACAGGGCGAACTGATCCGCAGCCTGCTCGAGCAGGGCCAGATCATCACCCGCGGCCGCGACGCCCTGCGGCAGCCACCGCCCGGCGATATCTCGCCCTACCTGATCGAGACCATGGCCGGCGACGAATTCCAGCGCGAAGTGCGCAACCTGCAACAGCTGATCGACATCCGCAACCAGATGGAACAATGGCAGCGGAAGGTTCCCACCTATGAACTGATGCTGGTCGAACGCCAGCGCGCCTTCGACGAACGCAAACCGGTGGTCGAGCAGAGCACCGACCTCGAGCGCCTGGAAAGCCTGCACCGCCAGCGCCAGGACTTCGCCGACGAGGTCGAACGCATCGGCCGCGAGCAGGATGCCCGGGCACTGGCCAACGAGGACGAAGCCGATTACCTCGAACAGCTCGACGAGATCCGCGAACTGATGGAGCAGCTGCGCGGCGAACAGGACCTGGGCGAGGCCGAGAACAAGTACCGCCTGATGAACGGCCTGCTGATCTGGGACCTGGAAACCACCTTCCCGCGCCGTTACTGGGCCCTCAAGCGCGAACTGCAACTGCTCGACCGCGCCCTCGACGAGGCCAATCGATCCGCCGAATCCCTGCGCGGCGCCAGCGCCCGTCACCAGCTCGATCTCAACGACCTGTCGCAGCGCATCGACGGCCAGGGCGAGGCCATCGCCGGACTGCTCGCCAGCTGCCAGCGCCTCATAGAAGAGCAACAGCAGGCCATCAACCACCAGGCCATCGAGCAGCTGCGCCAGCTGCGTCGTCACACCCAGCAACTGCGCCTTTCCGCCCGCTACTCGGTGGCGCGCCTCTACGACAAGCTGGCCGGTGACAAGGCTTCGGGAGGCAGTGAATGAAACTGCGCCTGACCAGCCTCCTGTCCCTCATCCTGTTGCAGGCCTGCGTCGGCAATGGGCCGGTCGGCCCCACCATCGCAGAGCTGGAATCACGGCCGGTGGAGCTGCCCAAGGTTGATTTCGATGTCAACAGCGACGATGTGATCCGCCACTACCGGGAACTGCTGACCCTATCCGACGGAAAATCCCTCGGTGGCTCCGACCTGCACCGTCTGGCCGACCTCGAACTGGAACAGAGCCTAGCGCAGAAGGACGAAGACGAGGCCGTAGCCCATGCCGCAGAACTGCAGCTGAAACAGGCCATCAAGCGCTATCTCGAATATCTGGATTCCTTCCCCGACCGGCCTGACAATGACTTTGTGCTCTACCAGCTGGCGCGCGCTTATGCGATGACCGGCGAGACCGCCAAGTCGCGCAAGACGATGGATCAACTGGCGCGCGACTACCCCAACTCGCGCTTCATCGACGAGATCCAGTTTCGCCGTGGCGAAAACCTGTTCGTCGATGGCCGCTACGACCAGTCCGAAAAGGCCTATGGCGTGGTGGTGCATCGCTATCCGAATTCCGTGTTCTTCGAAAAGGCACTCTACAAGTACGGCTGGACCCGCTTCAAGCTGAACCAGTACGCCAAAGCCATTGACAGTTTCCTGCGCCTGCTCGACCGCAAATACAAGAATGGCCTGCTCAGTGACTACCACATCAGCGACCAGGCCTCTCGCGCCGACCGCGAACTCATCGACGATGTGCTGCGCGTCACCAGCCTGTCCTTCTCCTACCTGCCGGACAAGGACCCCATCGCCACCCGGCTGACCAAGATCGGCAAGCGACCCTACGAACCCCTGCTCTACCGCAATCTCGGCGAACTCTACCTGAGCAAGGATCGCATCCTCGACGCGGCCGAAATCTTCCTTGCCTACAGCCAGCACTACCCCGAGGCCCGCTGGGCGCCGCAACTGCACGAACTGGCCATCGACGCCTACCGGAAGGGCGGATTCAACTCCCTGATGCTGTCGGAGAAGGAGCGCTTCGTGCAGCTCTACAATGTCGGCTCGCCCTGGTGGTTCAAGCAGGACGACGAGGCCTGGAACCTCGTCAAGCCTCTGCTCGCGCGCCATATCGAGGACATCGCCACCCATTATCACGCCCTCGCCCGCGCCTCGAAGAAGCCCGAGCACTTCAAACAAGCCGCCGACTGGTACCGCCTGTTCATCCGCTCCTTCCCGCAGGACCCGAAAGCCGCGCGCTTCAATTTCCTGCTCGCCGAAGCCCGATTCGACGCCGGCCAGTACGAGGACGCGGTACGCGAATACGAAAAGACCGCCTACGACTACCCGCCCCATGGCGACAGCGCCGAGGCCGCCTACGCCGCCCTGCTCGCCTACGACCGCCTCTACAAGGCCGCGCCCGAAGCGCAGAAACCGCAGATCCAGCAACGCCTGATCGCCAGCTCGCTGCGCTTCAGCGAGAAGTTCGCCGACGACCGGCGCATGCCCGCCGTGCTGCTCAAGGCCGCCGAGCTGGAATTCGGCCTCAAGCAGTACGAACCCGCCCGCGAACACGCCCAGCAACTGGTGGACCGCCCCGAAACCGACCCGCTGATCCGCCACAAGGCCTGGACCCTGATTGCCCACAGCAGTTTCGAGATGCAGGATTACGAACGCGCCGAGCTGGCCTACGGCCAGGCCCTCGCCAGCCTGCCGCCGAAGGCGAAGAACGCCAAGGCCCTGCGCGAACAGCTTGCCGCCTCCATCTACAAGCAGGGCGAGATCGCCCGCGACGCCGGCCTGCACGAACTTGCCGCCAGCCATTTCCTGCGCATCGCCCAGGTTGCGCCGCGCTCGCCGGTACGCATCGTCGCCGAATACGACGCCGCCACCGAATACATCGCAATGGAGAACTGGAACGCCGCCATCAACCTGCTCGAGGGCTTCCGCAAGCGTTACCCGAAGCAGAAGAAGTGGCAAAAGGGCGTGAGCGAGAAGCTGACCCTGGCCTACACCCGCAGCGGTCAGAACAGCCGAGCCGCGCGCGAGCTGGAAACCCTGGTCAAGCTGACGCCGCCGTCGGAACGCGGCGAGCTGATGCTGCTGTCGGCCGACCTCTACCGCCAGAGCGGGCAGCATGACCGGGCCATTGCGCTGTACAAGGACTACATCCGGCAATACCCGAAACCGCTGTCGCGCAGCATCGAACTGCGCCAGAAGATCGCCGACTTCTACACCGCGCGCAAGGACCGGCGCCGGGCGCAGAAATGGCTGCGCCAGATCGTCGAGGCCGACGCCAAGGGCGGCGCCGAACGCAGCGACCGGACCCGCTACCTGGCCGCCATGGCCTCTCTGCAGCTGACCCGGCCGATGGTCGAGCAATTCCGCGCCGCGCGTCTGACCCGTCCGCTGAAGAAATCGCTGAAGCGCAAGAAGGCGCTGATGAAGACCGCCCTCGACAACTATCGCATCATCGCCAAGTACGGCGTGCAGGAAGCCACCACCGAGGCCAGCTACCGCATCGCCGAGATCTACCGCCATTTCGCCAAGGCGCTGCTGGAGTCGGAACGCCCGAAGGGCCTCAACGCCGACGAACTCGAGGAATACAACTACCTGCTCGAGGACCAGGCCTTCCCGTTCGAGGAAAAGGCCCTGGCCATCCACGAACAGAATGTCGCGCGCATCCCCGAGGGCGTGTACGACGACGCCATCAAGCGCAGCCTCAAGGCCCTGGCCGAGATGATGCCCTTCCGTTACAACAAGCCGGAAAAAACCGATGATGTCGCCGAGTAGACTGCTGCCGTTCATCCTGCCGGTGCTGCTGCTCGTCGGCTGCGCCAAGGCGCCGCCGCCCGAGCCGGAGACCCCGCCGCAATCCGATCCGGCGCTGGATCTGGCGATCATTGCCACCGACTCGGCGCGCAGCGGAGACGCGGAAACCGCGGCAGAACAGTTCCGCATGCTGATCGAGATGAAGCCCGACTTCCCGCGCGCGCAGACCAATCTCGGCCTGCAACTGATGAAGCTGGAGCAATACGACGAGGCGCGGGCCGCATTCGAGAAGGCGATCGAGCAGGATAAAAACGACGCAGTCGCTTATAATCACCTCGGCGTCCTGGCCCGCCGCGACGGGCAATTCCAACAGGCGCTGGATTATTACAACAAGGCGATCGAAGCCGACCCGGATTATGCGTCAGCACACCTGAATCGCGGTATCCTGCTCGACATCTACATCCGCGACTGGCCCGCTGCGCTGGAGGAATACCAGCGCTACCAGTCCCTGCTCGATACGCCCGACCCGCAGGTAGAGAAATGGATCATCGACATCAAGCGCCGCATCGAGGCGCCGGCGAAGAAATGACGGCCCGCATCACCGCGCTGCTGCTCACCCTCGGTCTGGCTTCCGCCCCGGCCCTGGCGCAGGAACGCCTGGAGATGGAAGGCACCGCGATCATCGGCAACAAGGAGCTGCCGAAGATCCTCTACATCGTGCCCTGGAAAAGCGCCGAGACCATCGCCATGGACGCCCCCGAATACGACAGCGTGCTCGACCAGGCCCTGCGCCCGATCGACCGCGACAGCTTCCGCCGGCGCGTCAACTACTACCGGCATCTCTACCCCGAGCCCAACGGCAACGAATCCCAATGAACCGAAACCAAACCCAAAGGCGCACGGGCGCCGACCATCACCACGGAGAGAAATCCCATGCTTGATACCGTCATCCGTTTTTTCCAGTCCGGCGGCCCGTTCATGTACCCGATTCTCGCGGTGCTGGCGATTGGCCTGGCCATCACGGTGGAACGCTGGATGTACCTGACCAATGCCCAGGTGCGCAATCGCAGCGTCCTGCGCAAGCTGATGCCGATGCTCGAGAAGTGCGATCTCAACGGCGTACTGCAGGTGGCGCAGAAATCCAACGCCACGGTGGCCAAGATCCTCCACCAGGGCCTGCTCAACTTCAACAACGCGCGACGCCGCGACGACATCGAGGCCTCGATGGAAGAAGCCATCATGGAAGCCATTCCGCGTCTCGAGAAGCGCACCCACTACCTGGCCATGTTCGCCAACATCGCCACCCTGCTGGGCCTGCTCGGCACCATCATCGGCCTGATCAAGGCCTTCACCGCCGTGGCCCAGGTCGATCCGTCGATGAAGGCGGAGATTCTTTCCACCTCCATCTCGGTGGCCATGAACACCACCGCCTTCGGTCTGATCGTCGCCATTCCGCTGCTGCTGGTCTACACCTACCTGCAGACCAAGACCACCGACATCATCGACTCGCTGGAAATGACCACGGTGCGCTTCACCAACCAGCTGGCACGCTGCAAGGCCCGCCAGCAGGGCAACCAGGCCCAGTAGGCAGCGGAGCCGACCGTGAACTCACGCCGCCTGCGCGCCCGCGACAAGCATCCTGCCGTGGAGCTGAACATCACCGCCTTCATGAACCTGATGGTGGTGCTGGTTCCGTTCCTGCTGATGACCGCGGTGTTCTCGCAAACCACCGTGCTCGACCTCAACCTCCCGCCGCCCGGCAAGGCCGACAGCAAGCAGGACAAGAACCCGCCCTGGGAGCTGCGCGTCACCATCCGCAAGAACGCGCTGATCCTGTCCGACAACAAGGGCGGACTGATCAAGCGCATCCCGAAATACAAGGGCCGGCACAACTACCTGTTGCTGCGCCAGACGCTGAAGCAGATCAAGGCGCGCATGCCCGACAAGACCGCGCTGACCATCCTGTCGGAGCCGAACACCCGCTACGACGACCTGATCCAGGTGATGGATACCGCCCGCGCCTACCCGACCCTGTACGAGGGCGAGCAGGTGATGGCCGAGCTGTTTCCGGACATCTCCATCGGCGATGCCGCCCAGTAACACGGACATGAGCCCGACACGAGCATGAAACTGACCCGACGCGCCAAACGCATGCAGGAGCACCACGCCCGCCGCAAGGACCGCACGGCGAGCCTGAACATGGTGTCGCTGATGGACATCTTCACCATCCTGGTGTTCTTCCTGCTGGTCAATGCCTCCAATTCCGAGGTGCTGCCGTTGCCGAAGAACATCGTGCTGCCCGAATCCAGCGCCGAGAAGGCACCCACCCGCAAGCTGGTCATCGCCGTCGACAAGCAGCAGATCCTGCTCGAGGGCAAGCCGGTGATGAAGGTGCCCGCCGCCCTCGGCAGCAAGTCCGCCACCCTGCGTCCGCTGTACCAGGCGCTGCTCGCGAAGCGCGGCAAGATCAAGGATCTGCAGGACGCCAAGGGCGTCGTCATCATGGGCGACAAGGACATCCCCTACGCCCTGTTGAAGAAAATCATGCTCACCGCCTCCGGCGCCAACTTCACCAACATCTCGTTTGCGGTCAGCCGCAAGGCGGGCAAGGCCGATGGCTAGGCTGTCCGACGGCCCCGGCAAGGCTGCCGACAACGGCAGGGAACCGTTGCTGCCCTGGACCGTGGGCAGCGAGGACCGGCTGTTCCGGCGCATGGTCATCGCCTTCCTGCTGCTGTTTCTGCTCGCCGGTTTCATCATCAACCGCCTGACCCTGCCCGAGCCGCCGCAGAAGAAGCTGATCGAAGTTTCGCCGCGCCTCGCCAAGCTGATCCAGGAGAAGAAGAAGCAGCCGCCTCCGCCGCCGAAACCCAAGCCCAAGCCGGAGAAGAAGAAGGAACCGGAAAAGAAGAAGCCTGAGCCGAAGAAAAAGAAACCGGAAAAGAAAAAGCCCGAGGCCAAACCGAAACCGAAGCCCAAACCCAAGCCGAAGCCGGTTGACCGCCGCGCCGCTGCGCGTGCCAAGGCCCAGCAGAGCGGACTGATCGCGCTGCAGGATGACCTCGCCGACCTGCGCGAAAGCATCGACGCCGCCGATCTCGGCGTCACTCCGCAGCGCAAGACCGGAAAGAAGGCCGAGACCCTGGTCAGCAACCCGAACCTGATCGCCCGCAAGGCCACTGCAGGCAGCGGCGGCATCCGCAGCAACACGGCCAACCGCAAGGTCCAGAACAGCGAGCTGGCCCAGCGCAAGACCACCGCCGTCGCCAGCCGCATCGACAGCGCCAGCAAGATTGCCGAGAAGGCCAGCGGCAAGAAAGCGCGCGGCGCCGCCCGAAGCCAGGAAGAGATCGAGCGCGTGTTCCAGAAGAACAAGGGCGCCATCTTCAACATCTACAACCGCGAGCTGCGCAAGGACCCGGCCCTGCAGGGCAAGGTGGTCATCGAGCTGACCATCGCCCCCAACGGCAGCGTAACCAAGGTGCGCATCGTATCCAGCGAGCTCAACAACCCGAGGCTGGAGAAACGCCTGCTGTCCAAGGTGCGCAAGTTCCGTTTTGCCAACAAGCCGGTTCCTGCGATCACGGTCACCTACCCGATCGACTTCCTGCCCTCCTGATCATGCGGATCGAGCGCCGCGACAACCTGTATGCCGGTTGTTTCGCGGCCATGGCCTGCGACTGCGAGATCCTCGTCGACAGCGACGACGCGGCGCTGGCAGAGCGCCTGATCCGGCTCGGCGTCGACGAATGCCGGCGCATCGAGCGCAAGTTCAGCCGCTATCGCGACGACAACATCGTTCACGCCATTCACCAGGCCGCCGGCCAGCGCCTGCGCGTCGACGACGAAACCGCCGACCTGCTCGATTTCGCCGAACGCTGCTGGCAGATCAGCGAGGGTCGCTTCGACATCACCTCAGGCATCCTGCGCCGTGCCTGGCGCTTCGATGGGAACTCACCCCTGCCCGCGGCCGAGACGGTCGAAGCCCTGCTGCCGCACATCGGCTGGGACAGGCTGCAATGGCA
>WGBK01000081.1 GCA_015494335.1 Gammaproteobacteria bacterium
GTTGTCAATATAGGGGGAGCTCCGCCAATTTGGTCAATAAATTCGACGTGCATGCCATTTAAATCACCGATTGTAAGAAGCAATTCCTGGGCTACGCGCAGTATGTCTTCGTCAAAGGGGCGATGAAGGCGGATGATGCCGCAGAGACTATTTCGAAGCAGCATGCCAAGATCGGTCAGCTGACCATTGAGAATAATTTTTTAGAACGCGGGCTCGAACGGATTCACAGGCCCAGAGGAAAGAAATGGCTGACCGGAAGCATCCATTTCCGGTATTCCTCTGGGCCTAAGGTTTCTTTACTGGGAAAAGAAATATGATAAGGTCAATGTCATAGTTAATCAGTGAGACATGCCGGAAGAGGTGACTAACCACACCCGTTCCATTATCCTGTCACCTCAATCGACTCTAGGCTTGTATACTGACAATTCGGAGAGGGAAGCCATTAGATCTATGGCCACATCCCCTTTGGATATCAAATTATGAATTACTTCAAGGATTTCGAATTCGACCTACCATCCGCTCTTCTTGAGCAACTGGTCAATCTCTTCGAGAAAATGGGTACTGGCACTCTGAACGAAGAAGAGGTTGCGGGACACATTCCAGATGAGCAAGGTGTTTACCAATTATTCTTGGATAACAGGCTTGTCTACATCGGGAAGACAGATGCCGATGCGGGACTACAAAATAGGCTACGAAGGCACGCCAGGAAGATACTTGCCAGAAGACATCTCGATCCAACCTTGGTAACCTTCAAGGCAATCAGGATCTATGTATTTGCCACATTGGACCTTGAGGAATTATTGATTAAGAAGTACAAGGACAACGGCACAAATCCAGCATGGCAGCATAGCGGTTTTGGATCAAATGATCCAGGGCGCAACCGGGATACGACCATTCTAAAGGACGATCATTTCGACAAACTCTATCCCATCAACCTAGAAACCCCCGTAATGATCGATCCAAGTCCACTTGGCGGGCCCTCGGTTGCCGATGTCCTTTCTCAGATGAAGAACCAGCTTCCTTTCAATATACGATTCCAAAACGCGGGGGGGCGTTCACGCGCGCCACACAAGGAGCTCACCATACACCTCCTCGATATACGCCCCGGTAGGCATACAACACGCCAATTGCTGGAGAAAATCGCCTCGGCGATGGGTATCAGCTGGCAAGTAACCGCCCTTCCGGGCCATGTAATCCTTTACAAGGAAAGCAAGGAATATCCAGAAGGGGAAATAATTCGACCAACCTAGCCGATATAGACTAACTGCATAGTAGCCTCTCTAACCCAAGCTGTATCGATATGTCTTTACACTTCCTTAAGTCATTCCGGACTTGAATTCAGGGCGAGCGCACATGCACTGAAGTTCTTGACATGAAGAACACTAACCTACGCAAGCCTGTCCATGGTCGATAGCACCGTTGCTGGAGGATCCCTTTCAAGGTACTCCCTTACCTCTAGAGTTATTCGCGAGACACTTTCCTCTCTGGATATCAAGGACTCAGCATGCTGTCTCCCAGGATGCAAGGCGTCCCAGCGCCCCTTTACCATTCCATGCGATCTATGGCTGGCCCCGCAATCCTCGAACCCATCCACAACCAAATTCCATAAAGGCGCGAAACGCGCGATGAGCAGCGATTCTCCTTGGATCGCCAGCACATCCTCCATAGAAAGAAACCGACAGTAGAAATCAGCCATGTCCAAGTTGCTGGCAGCATTGATATCACAGCAATGTGCCTGCATCCGCTCTCTAATGGTTACCCGTCGGCCAGCCACGAATGAGTTCTCGCACACTTCACCCGGACCACAGGCCTTCCCCACATAGATCGGCCAGGCAAACGCGCCTCCTTCATTCCACTTAAGAAGGGGTTCGTAAGCCGGATAGTCCCCAATATAGTAGATTGCATAGATCCCTGGGGTATCGACGATCCCCACCATGTCGCAAATGCTTTCTACGGGGCACTGCAGAAGTTCTTCAGTCATAGCATCCACGACACGCCGATCTTCCGGGGGCGTGAACGGAACGATGTTTTCCGGCCTGCCGTTCATGCCACCCCACAACCTGCCACAGCAGGGGCCGCCTCCTCCATCCTAGCCTCGATGAGTCGTTCAGCAACCGACTCAGCCACAACTCGCGCGAGTACCACTGGGACCGCATTACCCAATTGCCGCATTGTCTCGGTCCAGGATCCATGAAAAACATATCCATCGGGAAAGGTCTGTAGCCGAGCCGACTCGCGAACGGTAAAGTAGCGTACGGAGCCATCAGGGTAGACCATCATATTCTCTCCTCCGGGAACCCCGTGGGCTCCCGCCTTCAAAGTCTTGGCAGGCAGGTCCAGAGGGCTCCCGGTGTGCCCATCGTACACCCTCGCACCACCTTGGAAGACATGATTGGGGATCCGGGAGGCACGCTTGCTTCTGGGATCGGGAAGGCCACGTAACGCATCCCTGACTGTACGCCAGGGCCTTCCAGGGGGAATCTCTCCTTCGGCAAATCGGCGAATCTTTCCTCTTAAGGTCTCAGGGGGTGCGGGTCGCCGCTGCCTCCCTATCCTATGCCGGCGCCAATAGTCGCCCGATACCCATTTAGAGTAGATGAGGGCATCAAGGCTGTGCGTGGGTCTTGGAAAGGACCACTCGATACCAAGGTCGGAACGAAAGCCTACGATGAAAACCCTTTCCCTCTTCTGAGGAACCCCATAATCAGCAGCATTCACCAAGGTCGGAACAACATTGTACGCGAGCTGGTCACAATGTTGCCCCCGTGCGGTCTTCATTTCCTGAAGCCGCCTGAAATGGCCAAGCCAATCCTCTCCACCCCTTATGCGAGCCTCGGGGAATTCCAGGGATAACAGGATATATTGGTAATAGTTGGCAAATCTCTTCCGGGTAAGTCCCTTCACATTCTCCACGATAAACGCGCGTGGCTTGATCCGACGTATCACATCCACGGTGACAGGAAACATATCCCTCTCGTCGCCGTAGGCGCCGTGCTTCCCACCCAAGGAGAATGGCTGACAGGGAGGGCCACCTGAAACCAGATCAATCTCGCCCTCCAGAGATTCCCAGTTGAATGCCCGAACATCCTTCCTATGGACTGGCCACCCATGGACCAGAGGATGACACCGTCTCTTATTTTCCAGGATAGTTTCACATGCCCATGCATCCATCTCGACCAAAGCGGCGGTCTTGAAACCAGCCATGGAAACCCCCATCGCCAACCCCCCCGCGCCTGCGAAAAGTTCAATAGCCTTCAATACATCTTCCTCCAACCTAAGGTTGCTGTTCCAAGAAATCACGCACTTTCTGACCCACTACGTCCGGGCTTTTCATTTCACATTCCCAAACAATCAGCACACGCCATCCCATTGCCTCGAGGCTGGCTAGGTTCCTGGCATCCCTTTCCACATTCGCCTTTAATTTCGAACGCCAAAAATTGATCCTCGACTTAGGCATACGGGCCAGGCGACACTCCGGACTGGAATGCTGATGCCAGAAACACCCATGCATGAATATGATGGCATGCCTGGCCGGGAACACAAGGTCGGGCGTCCCTGGAAGCCCGTGGACATGCAGCCGGTACCGGTAACCCATGCCATGCACGAGGCGACGCAACTTCATCTCCGGCTTCGTGTTCTTTCCACGAATACGCGACATGCGCTCGCTACGCTCCGCCGGTGACAATGTGTCCGCCACGAGCCCTCCTCAGCCTTTGCTGGATAATCCTAGGATTATATTCTGGGCCATCCGGCAAGTATATCGAGACAACACAGACTTTGTTCTAACTCCATGCTCGGCTCAAATCGCTCTCCCCCACAGGGAAAAGCTATCGGCCGAATGATCATTTGCCCCCAATACCCTTTGGTAGTGGAATCCAAAATTCCAACCCCGCCATTCTTACAATCAATCCGCCCTGCGGATCCTCCCGCCATGAATGGTCTTTCCGAAGAGGGCGACCTTGAAAATATCGCATAGCGGCACAGATCCACATCTTGCGGAATCCCTGGGTGTCTTCTTGGTGCTTCATCATTGATATGAGTGCCTGCTCTAGCCTCTTCCGTTCACTCCTGCTCATGGACTCACTATTTTGTATCACCAGGTTGGCTACACCATCATTATTTACATGGTTCACGAACCCCGTGATATTCGCCTTCTGTCCTGGTTTGTCCTGCAGATAGGCATCAAGACTTGATTGCGTCGGCGCATGTCCCCCAGCCCTCCGGACAAGTTCCGCCGCTGATGAAAGCGCCATGCGGATACTACGTAATGAAGTCCGCCCTTGCCGGTGATGCTCCATCAAGTTCTTCCTGTAACCATCCCAGAGCGCCCCACCAGCGCTCGACGCATCAATTCGCGCCTTCAATCTCCTGATACGAAGATATTCGGAATCTTCTTCACGCAGCTTTTCATCCACCTTCACTCGTCCGGACTCCTCCATCCATGAAACCACCAGCCTCACCCGTCGCAAGCCCTCCGCATGAAAGCGCCGCAATAGATCCCCATAGCTCGGGATGTGGCCCCACTTCGCATCCATCTCTTGGAAAAAGGTGAGGTACTTGTTGACCCGCAAGGCAGCGGCCTGAGCGCCACGCCTTCCCTCGAACCAGGCCCCAAACTCCTTGAACTCCTCCGCTAGAAGCTTCCCAAGACCCGCTTGGCAAATCTTGACCCGCTTATCCAGCAGACCTTTCCAATAGCACGCCTCACAAAGATTTCCTCTGCCAGCGGGCATGGGATCGCCACATGCCGGACAAGAGCCGGTTCCCTCCTCAAGGCAGCGCCTGCATAGCATCTTGCCGTCATCCATCTCAAACAGCCGGCGATACCTGCGACAGGCGGGACACACGGCATGATCGGCCTGCTGGCAGGAGGGACAAACCGGCTCCTCAATCCCCAACCGCCGGACACGCGACATGTGCCGGGACATGCGCCCGCAACTTGGACACTTCTGCGGATCCCGGAACCAGGGGGCACAAGCATTACACACAGGTCCTTCTGGTAACCTCAGCCCAGTCCGCCGCCCCTTGCGCCTGCAACGGATGCATGCCTCGTCCGCCTTCATGCCAATCCCGCTTTTCGTTGAAGGCGGCGCCACATACGCTCGACAACCGCCTTCGGACGTGGCCCATCTCCCCTGCCGGACCTACCTTTCCGCGCGCGCTTCCGCTCCGGCAAGGCCGATGCAACCGACTCCAAGAGAACGGGCAGTCGGCCACGGGTATGGAAGGATCTCCCGTTCAATCCGGCTTCCAATGCACTCTCCGTCAATTCACCAAGACTTTTGGATGCAAGTCGCACGGCAGGAACAAGCAGACGCGCCCGCTCGTTAACCGGCAACGCCTCGACACCCAATGTCAGGGAAGGACGCTCGATTACATCCACATCCGGAAGCAATCTTTCCACGAAGGCATATCGCGCGGTCAAATCACAACGACGAAGCCAGCCCGTGAAGAACCGAGCCAGGTCGAACCATTCGTGCGCGGGGACTTCCCCATCATCCCGACACGCAACACCGGACACGGCTGCCATGTCACAAGCTTCTTGCATTGCCAATACCTCACCCCATGCATCCTCTGTCCGTGAATCACGCAAATCGCCACCACATAACGCACACCGGGCGAGTTCCATATCCATGGCCGTGAGGCGGTGCGGCACCACCGGCCCATGACAATGTGGGCAATAATCCTGCAACATCATGCCATGTCTTCCGCAGGCAACATGCCAAGCCATACGCCAGGGCAGCCGCATGAATGGCTTGGCGTCCTCCATGAGACAGGCCGGGCAATACTGCCATCCCTGCACGCAGCGACGATTCTTGCGGCCAAACGGGCGCACCCAAGGCCAGATTTCGTGCAGCGCCGGAATCCGGCCCGCCACATTCCTCACAAGACTGGACAACATTGAGGCCCGGAAACGTTCTGGAGGTATACCACTCACCAAAGACAGCGGGGCCAGCCTGTCATCCGGGATGCCACGATCACAGTCCATGGTCCATACCCGCCACTTGGGCCACAAATCACCGGTGAGCACCAAGGGATCGCAACCCTGGGTCAGGGCCGCTCGAACCAACCATCCCGAGAAAGCCTCGTCGGGCAAGATCGGAACCGGCACAACCCAGCGGGAGCTCAGGGTCTCAGCTCCCGAAGGCCTCGGGTAGGCTTGACCCAGGACTTCGCCTTCACGATTTCCGGAGTGATGCGCTCAGTACCGTCCTGTATGGCCTCGATGGCGCATTCGATGAGCAATCGATGGAGATTCCCCAGATTACCTCCACTGTACACATGGAGGGGCTTGGCGAGCTCGGGTTGGTTGAGCCCCGATGGTTTTCGCAACGGCAGGATCTTCTCGAACCCAACAAGCAACCGAGTGAAAGGCTTGTCCAGGTCCCATGTGTCCAGCCTCACCACATCGAATCGACTGGCATGTTGCGGATCGGAGTGGAGGACCCGCACCGCCTCTTCCGTTCCCACGCCGACAATGGGCATGCCCAACTCATTGCACAACAGCTTGATGGCATTCATGACCTCCCGCTGCTTGACCGGGGTTCCGGTCAGCAGAGAATGGAACTCATCGATCACCAGCATCCGAACATGGCAATACCGCATGAGATGGATCAACTGGTATCGCATCTTCGCCACCGGGTCGGTGGCCCGGTATGGGGTCATGAACCGTTCCAGGATGGAAATGTACAACCCCTTCTCATCCGGCTTGGGTGGAGCCTCCGCAAGCACCACGGGGATACGCGGCTCACCATCCTTCTCATCCACGCGGGACTGACCATGAACCTGGGCGAAGCGGCGAACCAGGGTGGTCTTGCCGTTGTTCGGTTCCCCGACAATCAACAGATTGAACATCCGCGGACGATAGGGCATCTCCAGCAAATCGTTCATTCGTTCAATGATTTTGTCCGCTTGCGGATACCCCAGCCAACGGGGCTCATACAGGAACTGGATGCGTTCCTCGTCGGGCAATCCCGCGACATGCCGAAAATTCTGATGAATGTGGCCAAGTTGTATTTCCATCATTCGATCACTCCAAGAGGTTCGTCAACCTGGAAGATATCGTCATCCACTTCCGGTGCTTGGTTGGCTACTTCCGCTTCGGCCGGCCTGCGCTCGATAGTGGCGGCCCGGGCACGATGATCCCGGCTCCTCTGGAGACTGCGCCTAGCCTTCCGGGTACGAGTCGCCGATTCCCGTGTCCGCTCACGCAACTCCTCGAGGGAATCGAGGATGCGCCGTTCGTCCACTGAACTCATGCCTTCCTCCCGTGCCCGGTCACGCGCCTTCTGGTACTCCCATAGACTCATCGGCGGCAGGGCCTGGTTGGCGAAAGGCACCCGGAAATGCTGGCGCAGTTCCGGGTCGAAGAACCAGACCAGGCTGATGTCGCGCGGGTCACGACGGAAACTGAACTTGCGTTTGGTCTTCGGATGATCTGGATCCTGGGCGCCGATCCAGGGGCGAAGCACATCGGCATAGTACGACAACCCATCGATGGTCACGCCGTTCGGCTGGATGGTGCGCTGATAACGGGGTAGGAAATCCAGCAGGAATGTCTCTCGGTCATTCGGCAACCGGGGCAATCCCCGGCCGTCGTCCCCATCAGCGCCAAACACGCCAATCTCCCACTTCTTGAGCGGTGGCATGCCGATACTCGAATGGACGCGCTTGTGATACACCTTGCAGATCAGGGTCGCCAGCCAGGCCTCGAACTCCCCGAGGGTCATGACGGCGTGCTTGTCGGACTGGTACTCGCCGCGCTCCTGGACCGACGAGAAGGTGGTGCCCGGCAAGTCATGGATTTCCTTGAGCAGGGTGCCCAGCATGCGCTCGATGTGCCCTCCGAACCGGGGTTGCCGCACGGGGCGGTATTCCAGGTGGATGCCGTGCATCGCGCAGGCATCGCGGAAGGTCGACGAACGGAACTCCGGGCCATTGTCCACATGGATCGTATCCATCAGGCCGCAAACCGGCCACTCCAGGCTGCCCAGGCCCCGGCTCGTCAACCAATCCTCCTTCGGCAAAACCGAATGGGCCACGCACAGGGCCACCGAAGTCACCGAGGGGGCATCGAAGGACACATGAAAACCCGCCACGGCGCGGGAGTAGACATCCATCGCCAGCGTGACCCAGGGCCTCCCGATCGGCAGCCGGTGCTCGTCGTCCACCAACACGATATCGACCGGCGTATGGTCGATCTGCACATAGGCAAAGGGATAGTCCGCGCCCGGGAACGAGCCGGGTGCGGGACGGTATCGCTCCTCGGCCTCCTTGCGCCTCCCCCGACGCCGGAGGCGTTCACGGGGATGGATCGCATGGACACGGGAACGGATGGTGTTGGCATGAGGCGGCTCCAGGCCGGCATTCAGGCAACGCCTGCGCACCTCCAGCACCACTTTCTGCACCGGCGCGCGTTGGCGGGTCAGGTACACCTCCTCGATCACCTGCTCGATGATCGACTCGACCTCGAGCGGCAGGCGCTTCTCGCCGCGCCGTCGACCGCGCTTTCGCGGCAGCAAGGCCTCCAGGGTACCCACGGCCTCGTAACGGCGAAGCCATCGATACAGGGTGGTGAAGTGGACCTCCATCTCGCGAGCGCGGCGCTCGACCTCCTTCCGGCCCGTGGCCCTGTGCAGCAAGGGACGGATCGCCTCCAGGCGGAAGCGCGCGGCCTCCAGGTCGAGCTCGTTGATCTCCTCCAACTCCTCGAAGGATCCAAGCTCCGGCTCGACCGGTGCCAGATCGTCGACCTGCAACACCTTGAAGTTCCCCGTGACCAGATCCTGGCCGATCACCGTCTTGTAATCCTCGACACCGCGAATCTCGAACAATCGGCCACCGTACATCACCCGTGCGCCGATGGAGAGATCGAGTACCTGCCGGCTGGGCTTACTCATCGTCGGCCACCCATACCACGGAACTGTTGGACAAGGGCTCGAACAGGTCGCACTCAAGCCTCCCCGTGGCGACCAGGTGCCAGGCAGCCGTGATTCCATGCCCCTTGCCGTAGGGTCCCCATGTCGAGAAACAGCAGGCATCCACCAGCTTGCGCATGGGCATGCACCCAAGCCTACGGGACGCCTCGAGCAGCCAATCGGCCAGGACCGGATCCACGCCGCTCCTGCGGTATCGGGACAGGAAACGCATGTTCTCCCAGATCGGATCCCGGATGCGATCCTCGTGCATGAGACGGAACACCAGGCCATTCTCCAGGCAGTAGCGCGTGGCCGCGCGGAACCGCGGCTTCCACTCTCCGAGATGACGGGCCAGCAACGCCTTCGGCTTGACCTCGACCAGCTCCGAGGGCAGATACCGGCCATACCCAGGCAGGGATCCCTGCTGACGGTAATGAACCAGGTAATCGGGGGTATAGGGATATTCCCGGCCCTGGACACGATAATGGATGGTGACCGGCTGGGAAATCACATCGAGGACGGACCGAACGGCCTCCATGCGGATGAGGAAATCACGCTCCAGCGTGGACTCGTAGGGGATGGGGACTTCCCCCCGGAAGAGATGGATACCGGAAACGCTCTGTCGGGTCATGCCCACCTTCCGCCGGGGTGGCCCATCGGAAACTTTGTAGCAGTTATAGGTATTCAAAACACCCTCCGTAGCGCCTATTACTATGTAAATGTAGTAATAAACAATGGGATGATAGCGCCAAACCCATTGATATTACGCCCCCAGTGTAGCGCATTTTGAAGGAAATGACAGCGGCGCACAGGCGCGCCCTGGCGAGATTTCCCTCGCCCACAACGGCGTGCTGTTCCTCGATGAACTGACCGAGTTCGACCGCAAGACCCTGGAAGTGCTGCGCGAGCCGCTGGAAACCGGCGAGATCCACATCTCCCGCGCCGCGCGCCAGGAAACCTACCCCGCGGGCTTCCAGCTGGTGGCAGCGATGAACCCCTGTCCCGGCGGCTGCGAATCGGTGGCCGCCTGCCAGTGCAGCGCCGAACAACTGGCCCGCTACCGCAACAAGCTGTCGGCACCGCTGCTGGACCGCATCGACATCCAGATCGAGCTTCCGCGTTTGCGGCGGGAAGAACTGTTGCAACGCGACGGCCCGGCCCCGGAAACCAGCGCCCAGGTCCGCGAACGGGTCATCGCCGCGCGCGAACGCCAGATACAACGCCAGGGAACGCTCAATGCCCGACTCGGCCCCGCGCAAGTGGAGGCCGTCTGCCCGCTGGATGCCGAATCACGCCGCCTGCTCGGCAGCGCCATCGACCGCCTGCGCCTCTCCGCCCGCAGCTACCACCGCC
>WGBK01000082.1 GCA_015494335.1 Gammaproteobacteria bacterium
TCCATACTCCTTCGGGCAGATCCCTCTTTGGGGCCATTGGTGATTCGGCTCCGGATCGTTGGGGAAGGGTTCTGATGCGCCGTGCGGAGCGGCGACGGGCAGGGCGAGCGGGTGAGGCGCCGCGTACCTTGTTGGAGATCGACTATCTACTTGGAGTCCACGATGAAGCCCGTCAGGGTGCCTTGCGCTTTGCCCTGCAGGAGGGCGGCCCATTCCTCGCCGAACACAAAGCGACTCGCATACCCCCACTGATCGATCTGCCGCGACTGTTGTCGGCGGCGGAACACGTCGTTGGGGATACGGACAGTGACGAGGATTTGCGACTGCTGTTGGCTCCCGGTTCGTCTTTGGGTGGGGCGCGCCCCAAGGCATCCGTTCGAGATCGGGACGGGCATCTTTCCATCGCCAAGTTTCCACACAAGGACGATGAGACCAACGCGGTCTTGTGGGAGGCGGTCGCGCTACGACTTGCGGAGAAGACCGGCATCCCGGTTCCCGATTGGCGAATCGAGCCTGTGATGGACAAGCCTGTATTGTTGCTCCGTCGCTTTGACCGGGTAGAAAGCCGGCGTATCCCGTTTCTTTCGGCCATGAGCATGCTTGGGGCCAGTGACAACGAATCGCGCAGTTATCTGGAATTCGTCGATACGCTGCGTCGCTATGGTGCCAGTCCAAGACAGGACATGCATGCGCTGTGGCGACGCATCGTTTTCAATATCCTGATTTCCAACACCGATGATCACTTGCGTAATCACGCCTTCCTCTATGCTGGTCCGGATGGCTGGCGACTAGCCCCGGCCTACGATCTCAATCCGGTACCCACGGATATCAAGCCGCGTATTCTGACGACCGCCATCGACCTCGATGATGGCACGGCCTCGTTGGACCTGGCGATGAGTGTAGTAGGGTACTTCGAGTTGGATGAAGGGGAGGCGAAGACGATTGCAGCCGAGGTCGGCCGAGCGGTGGCAACATGGCGTGAAGAGGCTGCACGAATGGGACTGACACCGGCTGAGATCGATCGCATGGCATCTGCTTTCGAGCATGAGGACTTGAGAGAAGCACGCTCTCTTGCATGAACCCTCGAATGGCCCATGACGAGAGCTTCCGGCTCAAGGAAAAGCGCAAGGCCGGGCTCGTCACCGAACCCGTCAACCCACCGGAACCTGAAGGAGACAAGTAACCGACCCGCATGGCCTGGTCAGCCAAGCAAGAAATCGTTCAAAACCGGACATCTCGAATCGGTGAAATGCGGACAAACGGCTTCGGTGTTGACAGCCGCGGTGCGCCTGCGCCACGTGGCAGGCACCCAATGGGGAAGCAAACGCTCAATTGCAGCGCGGCTAGCAGCAACTGTGTTTTCGAATCGTGCTATTCGGCTTGTAGAACCCGGTCCCACTCCGGCAGGTAGCCGTTGCGGACCACGGCCCGCCGGCCCTGATCATCCACCTGCTCCCCATATTGCGCCAGCAACTCGGCCAGCTCGGCCTCAATCGCCTGCTGAATCAACCGCTTGGCGCCGGTGCGCAGCAGTTCCGTCAACGGATCCTCGATCCCCTCTGGCGACTGAAAGGCAACTACGTTATCTTTGCTCATGGTGGCGTACCTCCTCTGCTGTTCATCAGTTCGGCAAAACCGATTTCAGCAGGGTACGCCGCCTTCTTCAATCAGCCCGTACACCAGTTTCGAGCATAGCTCTCTGTGCAGGCATCTGCTGTCTGTAGATCTTCTGCCTTCATCGACGTTCCACGTGTTCCCACCGCCTACTCGCGGTCTCTCATATTCGGCCCTTCATGCCGTGGTCCGCGGCACTACTATGGCCTCGGCTGACTTCTGGCCACCCATCCCGCGACCTCGCGATTGCAGTAGCACAAGGCAGGTGACCAGATCTCCCAGGGTAAGACGCGCGACCTTCACACTTATACCCGCCGCATATACGTCCGCCGTTTCCGTGCAAGTACCGGGCTTCGAAGATATTCTCCTTCTCACCCACAGCGGCCGCCTCGTATGCGATTCCTGTTCGTCGGGCCAGTGCTTTGCCTTCGGCTTCCTTCAGACTCCACCTCGCGGTGGACACCCTTGCCGTTCGGCTAACCGTTCCCCTTGCCGGGCCGGTAGGGGACTTCCACCCCCAAGTCATCCCCTCACCACCACAGCTCGGGGAATAGCGCCAGTCACGGCGCTGCGCGCCATGCCTCTGTCTCTTATACACATCTG